>CAMBRJ010000103.1 GCA_945870175.1 Gemmatimonas phototrophica | reverse complement strand
CACGCCGCAGCAGCGCTCGGTGTTCCTGAAGTTCACGCGCCAGTTCGGGACGGGCGGCTGATCGGTAGCCGTAGCGAAAGCGCCCGCGATAGCGGATCTTCCTCGTTCGCACACACGCCACTTCTTTCGTTGCCCATCATGAACATTTTCGACGCAATCGCCGGCCGCCGCTCCATCCGCAAGTTCACCGACCGCACGCCCACGCAGGCGGAGCTGGAGCAGCTGCTGCAGGCCGCCGTGCTGGCGCCGATCCATCGTCTCACGAATCCGTGGCGCTTTTACGTGCTCGGACCTGAGGCGCGCGCGGCGTATGGGCTCGCGCTGGGCAACCGGAAGGCCAAGAAGGCCACCGACGAAGCGCAGGCCGAGTCGATCCGTCGCAGCACCAGCGATGATCATCGCGCCCAGCCGTGCATGCTGTTGGTCGCGATGGTGCTCAACGAGAATGCCGAAATTCGCGAAGAAGACTACGCGTCGACGATGATGGCCACGCAGAACATCTGTCTCGCGGCCACCGCCATCGGACTCGGCACGCACATCCGTTCCGGCGCGATCATGGACGACCCGGCCGCGCGCGCCGCGGGTGGGGTGCCCGAAGGCGAGCGTATCATCGCCGTGCTCACGGTCGGTGAACCGCTGGAAACGCCCGAGGCCAAGCCGCGTCTCGCGGCGGCGGACGTTACGCACTGGCGCGACTGACCTGTTGCTGAGCGGTGGGTGGCGGCGAGATCGTTAACCGCCAGAACACGGATGACACGGATTACACCGAACCAACACGGATAAGCGGTGTGCGCGTCCACGGATCGTGCGTGAGACCATCAACACCTTTGGCTTATCCGTGTTGTTTCCACGGCATCGGTGTCATCCGTGTTCTGGCTGTTTCGATGCCCGCGTACGCACCACCTACATCCGACCCAGCACCCACCCCGGCAGCACGGCCAGCACCAGCGTGCCCACGAGACAGAGCACACCGGCCGCGCGTGCCATGCCACCAGCACGCTGCTCACTCGGTGCCGCTTCTCCAGCCGTCATGAACAACAGCTGAATCACGCGCAGGTAGAAGTAGATGCCGAGGTAGCTGCCCACGAGGCCGAGTACCGCGTAGGTGGTGTAACCAGCCGCCACGACGTTCTTGAAGATCAAGAACTTTGCCGCGAAGCCCGGGAACGGCGGTAGGCCGGCCAGCGAGAGCATCGCAATGGCGATCATCACCGCCGCGAACGGGTTGCGATGATACAGCCCCTTGAGCGCGTCGAGCGAATCACGCTGCTCGTCGTCGGTATTCTGCGGCATGACCGCGAACGCCAGCAGGTTCACCACCGAGTAGGCGATCACGTAGAACAGCACCGCCTGCATGCGCCCCTCGGCGTTGCCGAGAAAGGCGTAGAACAGGTAGCCGGCATGCGCGATGGAGGAATACGCGATCATGCGGCGGAAGCTCTGCTGCTTGATCGCCGCCAGGTTGCCCCACACAATCGACACGAGCGGCAGCACCAGCAGCAGGTCGACCAGCGGCCCCGTGGCATTCGCCCCGCTGAATAGGCGCACCGCGGCCAGCAGCACCGCACCCTTGGTGAGCGTGGCCATGTAGGCCGTGACCGGGATGCTGGCGCCTTCGTACGTGTCGGGTGCCCACGCGTGGAACGGCACGACCGCCGCCTTGAGGAACAGCGCCAGCAGCACCAGCACCACCGCGCTGCGCGTCATGACGTCGCCCGAGGCCAGTGCCGGGCCGAACGCATCGACGCTCATCGAACCAGTGGCGCCGTATAGCAGCGACACGCCCATGAGGAACGTGGCCGACGCGGCGCCGCTGAGCACGAGATACTTGAACGCCGATTCGGCGCACTGCGGACGACGGAACGCCAACAACACCAGTGCGTACACTGGCATCGCCAGCAGCTCGAGGCCGAGGAACATCACGAGGAAGCTGTCGGCCGACGGCAGCAAGCACAGGCCGTAAAGCGATGACAGCAGCAGGATCGAGAATTCGCCGTCGCTGAACTCGGTGCGCGACATGAGCAGTACCGGCACGGCGAGGGCGAGCAGCGCCCCCTTGGCCATCAGAATGGCCGGCGTGACCGAGAACTGACCGGCAAACGGCGCGGCCGCGTACAGCGCGTTCGACAACATGAACGCAGCGCCAGACGCAGCGACCACCGCGCCGAGCGCTACCCACAACGCCGACCGCGATCCACGTCCCAACACTTCCATGATGATCACCAGCACGATCCCGCCGAGCAGGAGATGCTCGGGGAGCATCGCCATCAGCGCGTCCTGCGCATTCATTGCGGTATTCACGGCGTCACCCCCACCCCATCGGCAGGCATTCGCGATGTGGTCACCAGCGACTGGTACGTCTTGGCGGCCAGTTCGGTCTTCTGCAACGCGCCATCCGGGAAGAGGCCGAGCGCGAACACGGCGATGGTGAGAAGCCCAAGAATGCTCTTCTCACGCAGGGACAGGTCGAGCAACGGATGTTCCGGCGAATGATGCGGCGCTTTCACGTCGCCGAACAGGAACGTGAGGGCGAAGCGCAGCATGTACATGGCGCCCAGCACCACGCCGGTGACCGCCACCGAGGCAAGCACCAGCGGTAGGTTGTTGCCGTCGAGATGCGCCGGCCACGCCGCCGTAAACGCGCCCATAAGGGCGAGGAACTCACCAGTGAAGCCGCTGGTGGTGGGCAGTCCCACCGACGCCAGCGTGAAGATCATGAAGAACACCGAGTACACCGGCAGCAGGCGGGCCAGGCCGCCGTAGGCCGCGAGGTCGCGGGTGTGGCAGCGATCGTAGATCATGCCGACCAACAGGAACAGGCCAGCCGCCACGAGTCCGTGGCTGACCATCTGAATAATGGCGCCTTGAATGCCCACCAGCTCGAGACTGAGCAGCCCGAGCATCACGTAGCCCAGGTGGCTGATCGACGAGTAGGCGATGATTTTCTTGATATCGGTCTGCACGAGCGCCAGGCAGGCGCCGTACACGATGCTGATCACGGCCAGCGTCATCAGCAGCGGCGTGAAGGCGCGAGCGGCGTCGGGAAACAGCGGGAATCCGAGCTTCATGAAGCCGTACGTGCCCATCTTGAGTAGCACACCGGCCAGAATCACCGAGCCCGCCGTGGGTGCTTCCACGTGCGCATCGGGGAGCCACGTGTGCAGTGGCACCATCGGCACCTTGATCGCGAACGACAGCGCGAAGGCCCCCAGCAGAATGGTCTGCACGGACAGCGGCAACTGCGTCTGATACAAGTCAGCGAAGGCGAATGACATCACGCCGCTCGTCTGCTGCATGGACTGCACGAGGTAGATCACCGCCGCCAGCATGAGAATGCTGCCGAACGCCGTATACAGCACGAACTTGAGTGTGGCGTACACGCGGCGCGCGCCGCCCCACATACCGATGATCAGGAACATCGGGATCAGCATCGCTTCCCAGAACAGATAGAACAGGAAGAGATCCTGTGCCACGAAGGCGCCCATCATGGCGAACTGCAGCAGCAGCACCATGACGTGAAAGAGCGGCACGTCCTTCTTGATCGATGTCCACGCGCCGAGCACGACGATCGGGCCCAGGAACGCCGTGAGCAGCACGAGCAGGATGTTGAAGCCATCGAGCCCGATCAAGTACGACACGCCCCACTGCGCGATCCATGGCAGGTGGGTGGCGAACTGTAGCCCTGCTGCGGTCGCATCGAACTGGAGATACAGCACCGTGGTCAGCGCGAACTGCACGGTCATCACGGCGGCGCTGATCGTGCGGGACAAGCCGTCGTTCGCGCGTGCCGCCAGCAACACCAGCCCCACGCCTATGATCGGCAGCCACAGTACAAGATTGAGCAGCATCGGTCCCATCGTGAACTCAGACATGACGCCAGCTCCAGAGCAGGGCGCCCACGATGCCGACCATCACCAACAACGCGTACACGTGCAGGCTACCGGTCTGCACGCGACTGACTACACTGGCCGTGCGCTGGGCCAGCGACGCCAATCCGTGCAGTGAGCCGTCCAGCAGCATCTTGTCACCGCCGCGCAGCAGCACGACGTCGGAGAACCAGGCCAGCGGCTTCACGATCACGCGCTCGTACAGCTCGTCGACGAAATACTTGCCCGACAGCAGCCGGTGGATCGGCCGCATCGCCTGCTTGATGCCTTCGGGGCGTGATGCCGGTCCGCCGAACATGAACACCGCCAGCCCGAGTCCGGCAAAGGCCAGCACGATCGAGACGTATAGCAGCGTGTGCTCGTAGTGCTCGAGGCTTTCCACGATCGGCGGCAGGGGGATCTGCGGCTCGAGGAAGTGCGGAATGGCGATATAGCCGCCGCCCGCCGACAGCAGCGCCAGCAGCATCAGTACGCCGGTCATGGAGATCGGCGATTCATGCACATGGTGCTCCACCTCATGACTCATGCGGGAGGCGCCCATGAAGGTGAGCCACAACAGGCGGAACATGTAGAACGCCGTCATTAGTGCGGTCAGTGCGGCCATGCCCCACAGCCACGGCGCGCCGCCCTTCGCACTGGCGAAGGCGTACCAGAGGATTTCGTCTTTCGAGAAGAAGCCGGCCAGCCCCGGAATACCGGCGATGGCCGCCGTCGCGATGGCGAAGGTCCAGAAGGTGAGCGGGATCTTGGTGCGCAGGCCGCCCATCTTGCGGATGTCCTGTTCGCCGCCGAGCGCGTGAATCACGCTGCCCGCACCGAGGAACAGACAGGCCTTGAAGAAGGCGTGCGTCACCACATGGAAGATCGCCACGCCATAGGCGCCGACACCGAGCGCCAGAAACATGAAGCCCAGCTGCGACACGGTGGAGTAGGCGAGCACCTTCTTGATGTCGGTCTGCACCAGCGCCACCGTGGCGGCGAAGAACGCCGTGAGCACGCCGACCACCGCGATGACCTGCGAGGCCTCGGGCGCCATCATATAAATGCCCGACATGCGCGCCGTGAGATACACACCGGCCGTGACCATGGTGGCGGCGTGGATCAGTGCCGACACCGGCGTGGGGCCGGCCATGGCGTCAGGGAGCCACACGTACAGCGGGATCTGCGCCGACTTGCCCGTAGCGCCCACGAACAGCAGCAGCCCCACCAAGCTGGCCGGCACCAGCAGTGCCGCGCCGGTTCCGCTCACGAACGCGCTGTTGATCGTGTCCATGTCGAGCGTGCCAAAGGCGCGGTACAAGAGGAACATGCCCAGCAGGAAGCCGGCGTCACCAATCCGGTTTGTGATGAACGCCTTGCGGCCGGCCTTCGCATTGGTGAGATCGTCGAACCAGAAGCCGATGAGCAGGTACGAGGCGAGTCCTACGCCCTCCCAGCCCACGAATAGCACGAGCATGGAACGGCCGAGCACCAGCAGCAGCATGAAGAACAGGAAGAGATTCAGGTACGCGAAGAAGCGCCCGAAGCTCTTGTCGTTGTGCATGTAGCCGGTGGAATAGATGTGGATCACCGATCCGACACCCGTGACCACCAGCGTCATGATCGCGCTGAGGCGATCGAAGTAGAACGCGATCTCGAACGAGGACGTCCCGATCAGCGCCCAGCGATAGAGCGGCTCGACGATCGGCGTGTACCCACCGGCTTGGAGGTCGAAGAACGCCTTGATCGTGAGGGCGAAGGCCGCCAGCGGAAAGGCTGACCCGATGATGCCGGCCGTGCGCTCGTTGGCGCGATGACGCCCAAGCGCCGTGGCGAAGAATCCGTTGAACAGAAAGCCGACGAGCGGCAGCAGGGCGATGAGCGCCAGCGTATGAGGCATGCGGCTCATCCCTTGAGATCGGAGTAACGATCGATGTCCATCGAGCGCTTGAAGCGCACGAGCAGCAGGACAATCGGAATGGCCAGCGCGATTTCCGCGGTGGCCACGACGAACACCAGGAACACCAGCACCGCGCCCGCGGCATCGCCGCGTTGCTGCGAGAAGGTGACCAGGCTGAGGTTCACACCGTTCAGCATGAGCTCGAGGCACATCAGCATGACCAGCGCATTGCGGCGCACGATCACGCCCAGCAAGCCGAGCGAGAAGAGCGTGCCGGAGAGCAGGAGCAGCAGTTGCACCTTATCCATTGGCCCGTCCCTCGGTCGATCCCTGCGTCGAAGTTTGCGCGCGCCGGCTCACCTTGATCACGGCCAGCGCGGCCACGATCACGGCCACCAGGAACACCGACGTGAGCTCGAACTCGAGCCAGTACTGCGAGAGAAACAGCGTGGAGAACTGC
Source organism: Gemmatimonas phototrophica (assembly GCA_945870175.1). Taxonomy (GTDB): domain Bacteria; phylum Gemmatimonadota; class Gemmatimonadetes; order Gemmatimonadales; family Gemmatimonadaceae; genus Gemmatimonas; species Gemmatimonas phototrophica_A. Next base: position 2,107 of record CAMBRJ010000103.1, on the reverse strand, counting down.
GTCAGGCTGAACGGCGCGGCACCCGGTGCCGTGAGGACCTCGGCACTGCTGCGATACACGCTGATGCCCAGCACACCGACCAGCGCGGCAAACGCCATCACGCCGGGCACGAGCCAGCGAGAATACCGCGCATGACCTGGCGCCTCGCGCACCTCGAGCAGCATGATCACGTACACCATGAACACCATCACCGCGCCCACGTAGATCAGCACCTGGAAGGCGGCGATAAAGTGCACGCCCAGCAGTCCATACATGCCACCCAGCATGACCATCGTCGTGATCAGCGCCAGCGCGACGCGCATGGGCTCGCGAATCACGAGCATCAGCACGGCCGAGAGGAGCGCGATGACGCCCATGAGGCCCAAAATCAGTGTGTCGATGACTCGCGCCCTCGCAGAATGCTGTCGCTGACCGTCAAGGCGACCGGCTTCGGGGGATACGGCTTGAGCACGTCCTGCTTCGGATTCCAGGTCAGCATCTCATCCATCGTGAGCCACATGTTGTAGCGATCACCCGACACGAGGTCGGGAATGTCCTGCTCCATGCGGATGGCATCTTCCGGACAGGCCTCGACACACAGGCCACAGAACACGCAGCGCGAATAGTCGATCTCGAAGCGGATCGGCGACTTGGGATGCGCCGGATCGTTGATGTCGAAGGCGGACTCGATCTCGATCACCTTCGCGGGGCACACCGTCGCACACATGTTGCAGGCGATACACTGCGGCGACCCATCAGGACGCTGCGTGAGGATATGCTTGCCGCGGTTGGCCGGCGCGAAGTCGGCGCGCTTCTCTTCGGGATAGTACGTGGTGATGGCGCCACGACGGCCGGTGATCCACTTGCCCATGTTGCGCAGGAAGATCCCGGTGGTAATCGCCAACCCGCGCAGCACTTCGGGCAGGTACGCCTTCTCCCACCACGTCATGGTGGGCTCATTCCAGTACTGCTTTCGCTCGTACTTCACGGTGCGCACCACAGGCGTAGCCGGGGGCTTCACATCGGGCGTCACGGGCGTGGTCACTGGCCACCCTCCAGCAGCCACATGGCTACGGCGGTGACCACCAGATTCGCCAGCGACAGCGGCAGCAGCATCTTCCACGCGAACGACAGCATCTGGTCGTACCGGAAACGGGGCAGTGACCAGCGGATCTGGATCTGGATCACGCACATCAGGAAGACCTTGGCCAGAAAGCCGAGCATCTGCAACGGCACCACCAACCCGTGGCTCAACGCCACCGTATGGCCGCCGGGAAACAGGAAGCCGGCATCGCTCATGAACGGCAGGTTGTAGCCACCCAGAAAGAGCGTGGTGAACAGCGCGCCCACGATCGCGATCTGAATGAACTCGGAGACCATGAAGAGGCCCATCTTCATGGCGCTGTATTCGGTGTAGTAGCCGGCCACCAACTCAGACTCCGCCTCAGGCAAGTCGAACGGGATCCGCTTGTTCTCGGCGATCGCGGCCGTGAGAAACAGAAACGCCGCGAAGGGCTGCATGAATACGCCCCACTTCGGCAGCACGCCCAGCATCACGCCCGACTGCTGACGCACGATCGCGCCCAGGTCGACGGTGCCGTACACGAGAATCAGGCCCATGATGGTGAGGGCCATGACCAGCTCGTACGAAATCATCTGCGAGCCGGCCCGCAGTCCACCCAAGAGCGAGAACTTGTTCCCCGAGCTCCAGCCGGCCAGCATGGTGCCGATGATCGTGAGTCCGCTGAAGGCGAACACGATCAGGATGCCCGCGTCGAGCTGGGCGATCTGCAACGGGTAGGTGCGGCCACCGAACCACGAGGCCAGCGACGGAAACAGCTGCGCGGGATCGAGCGTGCCGCCGAACGGGATCACGGCGAACACCAGCAGCACTGGCGCGACTACGATGAACGGCGCCAGGAAGTAGCCCAGCGCATCGTGCGTCTTCGGCGTGAAGTTCTCCTTGAGGAGCATCTTCAGGCCGTCGGCCATGCCATGGAACAGTCCCAGCCACACCAGCTTGATGTTGGTGAACGGGATCTTGATGTAGGCGCGGTTGGCGCCGATCCGGTCCGACATTACGGCGGCCTGCTTGCGCTCCACCCAGGTGAGCAGCCCGCCGAAGCTG
>CAMBRJ010000102.1 GCA_945870175.1 Gemmatimonas phototrophica | reverse complement strand
GGCGCGCACACTGCCGGGGTTGGTGTGGAAGCCGCGCATCTCGTCGACCGTGACCGTACTGTCGGCGCGCGGCAGGCTATTGATTTGCAGCGCGCGCCAGATCTCGAAGTTTGGATCGGGACCGAGGTACAGCGCGTCTTGCTGCGGATCGATCGGCTGCTGATTCGCCGAGGCGAGGTAGCCTTGCGCGGGATTCTTCCCCTGCGGGTAGCGCGCGACCGGCCAGTCACCGATCCAGTCGTTCTTGGTGAACCACCCCTCGCGCACTTCGGTGCCGCGACCGCTGTCCGCCCGCACCGGATAGCGTCCAGTGGAGCGGATCATGATCGTGCCCGACGTATCGGCGGTGATGAAGTTCTGCGCCGGCGCCTGATAGTAGCGCGCCATCGAATCGAGAAAGGCTGGCGCACTCGTGGCGTGAAACGCCGCGAAGTAGCCCTCTAACTCCTTGCCCGACTCGAGCACGGTCCAGCGCATCGACAGCCACTCGCGTCCCTGACGCTGCATCGGACCGCGATGCGTGTAGTAGATCGTGTCGGTGTCGATGATGTGTCCGACCTTATCTCGATACGACTCGACGCGCGTGTCGGCGAACTTCGTCATCACGCCGTCGAGTTCATACGACGTGGGCGCGGTGTCGTCATCGACCTTCTCGCGCCAGAAGTCCATCACATCTGCGCCGGTGTTCGTGGCACTCCACGCCACCGCGCGCGAGTAGCCGATAGGCACGCCCGGCAAGCCGGGGATCGAGACGCCGCCGATCTCGAAGCTGCCGGGCACCACGATGTGCACTTCGTACCAGATGCTTGGCAGCGTGAGCTCGAGGTGCGGATCGCCGGCGAGCATCGCATGCCCGTTGGCCGAGCGCGACGGCGCCACCGCCCAGTTGTTGCTGGCGAACGCGCGCGCCTGTTCGACGGTGGGGTCGGCGTCCTTCAGCCACGACAACGGCGACATGCCGGCCGACGTCGCCCCCGGCGTCGAGCGCAGCGACGCCACCATGCGCGCCGCCATGCTGTCAGGCGCGCCCGGCACCGTGATCGCCGACAGCGCCACGCGCGCGGCATTGCGATTCATCGGCTGGATCGGCTCCTGCACCGGCGAGTTCTCTTCCATGAGCGCGTTCGCGGCCGCGTCGCCGACCAATGCGCGCGCTTCGAGCAGCTCCAGTTCACCCGGTCCACGCGCCAGCGTATAGCCCATGCGGTTGAGCACATGCACGGAGTGCAGCGGCAACCATTCACGCGGCGCACGATTGAGCAGCTTGTACTCCATCGGCCACTGTCCCGGCGAGAGCGCGGTGCGATACGCGTTTACGCCTTCGGCGTATGCCAGCAGCAGCTTTCCGCTTGGCGTGCGCTCACCGATGTCACGCCACTTGCGTTCTGCTGAGCGCGGCATGCCAAGCCGACGCGTTTCCTGGTCGGCCGGCAAGGCCGCATCGCCGACCAACTCGGTGAGCGTGCCTTCGCCGGCGCGCGACTGAATCTCGAGTTGAAACAACCGATCGCGCGCCGTCACGTAGCCGAGCGCGCGCATCGCATCGGCATCGGTGGTCGCGAAGATGTGCGGGACGCTGCGCGAGTCGTAGCGCACGTCGACCGTCCCATCGAGCGACGGGATCCGGCTGGTGGCTTCCGCCGGCAGATCGTCCACCGCATTGGCCCACAGGCCAACCGCGGGCGACAGCAAACCACCCAGTGGCGGCAGCGGACCCGCGCCGGCCACGCCGACGTAGGTGGTACCAATGCCAACGGCGGCACAGAGCGCCGCCGTCACCAACCGTCCGGTGGACAGGCTCACTTCGGTACTCCGTTTGCGGCTGATAGCGCGGACCAGAGCAGTGCCGCCAGGGCACCACCGACCAGCGGTCCGACGACAGGAATCCAGGCGTATGCCCAGTCACTGCCACCCTTGCCGGCGATCGGCAGGAGGGCGTGTGCGATGCGCGGCCCCAGATCGCGCGCGGGATTGATGGCGTACCCCGTGGGGCCGCCCAGCGAGAGACCAATCCCCCAGACCAAGGCGCCGACCAGCGCCGGGCCGAGGTTGGTAGCCGGCGTGGCGCCCGCCACCCCGGAAGTACCGATGGCCGTTCCCACGAGCACCAACACCATCGTGGCGATGATCTCACTGATCAGATTCGGCACGGTGCGTCGGATCGCCGGCGCGTTGGAGAAGCAGGCGAGAATCGCGCCCTGGTCGCGCGTTTCACGCCAGTGCGAGAAAAAGTGCAACCACACGAGGGTGGCACCGGCCATCGCCCCCGCCATTTGCGCCGCGACATGCGCGAGGGCGTCGGGCACGGTTCGCGTGCCCGCCACCACATTCGCGAACGTGACCGCGGGGTTGAGTTCACCCGGCGCGCCAAGCGCCACCGCCACCAGCACGCCGCAAAGCACCGCGAACGCCCAACCAGCGGTGATGACCATCCATCCCGCGCCGTATGCTTTCGACTTCTCCAACAGCACACCGGCCACCACACCATTGCCGAGCAAAATCAGTACGAGTGTTCCGATAAACTCGCCAAGTGCGGTGGACGGCATGTCCGGTTAGTTCGGCTGACGAGCAGCGGCGAACGGGAAGGCGCCGAGCCCTTCGGCTTCCATGGTGCCCGTCATCTTGTCCTTCTCGTTCATCACGCCGGTGCCACGGATCTTGATCTGCTGGCCACCCATGTCGTACGCGAAGCCGAAGAAGATCGAGTCACCCTTGACCACGCCGTCGAAATTGGCGGTGCCAATCTGCGACTCGGTGGTGCCCGACACCGAATCACCCTTCTGCGTGACGGTCATGAGCGACTGCATCGACTGGCCTTGCGCGTCGATGGCGACGTTCCACTTACCACTGAAGTCGGCGAACATGCGCTGGGCGGCCACGGCCGTCACCGACAACGCGAGTGCGGCCGAGACAACGGCCATACGAATCTTGGTCATGATGAGAGATATGAAAGGTGGGGGAGGACGCTCAACGGGATCGACCGGGGTCCACACTGTAAAAGTTATCACCCGTACGGCGGTTTGCGAGCGGGGGTGTCATGCGTCAACGTGGGCGCGCCCGTCCCGCGCCGCGCCTCATACCCCATAGTGCGTATGTCCACTCCTGCGTCTGGCGCCGTTGGCACCGGTGGATCAGCGCGCCGGCCGCGCTCTTTCTCGACGATGCACACGGTCGCCGACACCGCACGCGCTGCCGGGTATGCGGTGTCGGCGAGCTCCGCGGTGGCACTATCGTCGGAGCGCGCGCGGCGCACAAAAGGCCCACCGCACGGCGGATGGCGTGGAATTTCATGACCGTTTCAGGCACCAACCATCGCGGCGGTATCCGGTGGGGTCAGATTGGAACGGTTTGGCGCCGCCGGCGTCGGAGTGCCACGCTGATCACGGTACCGCCCAGCAGAACGACGGCATAACCGTACGGGAGAAACGCCGCCCCCAGTCCGCAGGCGACGGCGAACGCCAGCCAGGCGGGCGTGTCGCGCAGATCGCGCACGAGCAGCAGCACGGTGATGGCCTCGACCAGCAGCAGTGCTCCCAGAATCGGACCGGGGAAGAGACGCTGGAACGCGGCTGGTTCGCCGACGAGCAGCAGCCCTGACAGCATGAGGAAAGTGCCGTAGATGATGCCACTGGCGCCGGTGCGGGCGCCGAAGGCGTAGTGCCCGGCGATCCCGCCGGAGCCATGGCACACCGGAATGCCGCCAAGTGGTGCGGCGAGGAGATTCATGAACGCGTAGGTGGTCCCGATGCGCTTTACGCTGAGCGGTTCGCGATCGGGAAAGAGATCGGCGACGACTTGTTTGGTGGCGAGTACGGAATTGCCGAGCGACAGCGCGAGTTGGGGGAGCGCGAGGAGGAGCGCGGCTTGGGCGAACTCGGCGGGCGTGGGCCAGCGCGCGGGAAGCGTGGGAAGCCGAACACCGAGGGGCAACGGGGCGCCGGCCGGCCAGGTGAGCGCGGCGACGACCAGCCCAAGGGCGAGGACCACGAGGGCGGCGGGCAGGCGATGACTGGTGCGGAGCGCCAGGATGATCACGAGAGCGACCGCCGCCAGCAGCCAGCCCCGCGTTCCATCAGCCGGGATGAAGCGGGTGAGGGCGAGCATGGCGAGCTGTAGCCCAAGTCCAACCTGAATGCCGCGCACGACGGGCTTGGGGACGGTACGCGCGATCCACTCGAGCGCGCCCGAGCGGGCGAGGATGAGCATGACCACGCCGACGATCAGGCCCCCGGCAGCAAGCAGCGGCGGGGCCAGCTTGCCGGCAATGGCGATCGCCGCCATGGCCTTGAGGGGCTGCACCGGCATGGGGAGCCGGTAGGCGAGCCCGGAGGCAATCTGGAGGGCGCCGAAGACCACAAAGGCCGTGGTGGCGTCCATGCCGGTGGCGACGACGATGCCGACGAGCAGCGGGAGGTCGGTGCCGAGATCGCCGAAGGCGCCGGCGAACTCGGCGCGGGTGAAGCGGAGGGGGTGGGACATGAGTGCTGGGTACGTTAACGCCCGTCTTTCTCAAACGCACCGTAGTTTGACGGCGAAGGGGACGTGCTCGATGGAGACGATTCGCGGCGTGGCGTAGCACTCCCGTTCGTCGTCCCTGCGGGAGTGGAGCATCCCGCTGCGCCGTCCTCCATCTTTCCCAGATGACTGAACCCGCCATTCTGATCGATCGGATCTCCAAGCGCTTCGCCAGCCACGTGGCCGTCCGCGAGCTGTCGCTGCGCGTGCCGCGCGGCTCGGTGTACGGTCTGCTCGGCCCGAATGGCGCGGGAAAGACGACGACGATCCGGATGATCTTGAACATTCTCGTGCCCGACACCGGGTCGGTGACCCTCCTTGGCCGCACGCACCGCGATCCGACGCTCAACGATCGGATCGGATACCTCCCGGAAGAACGCGGTCTCTATCGCAAGATGCGAGTGCGCGACGTCCTGCGCTTCCTGGCGCGGCTCAAGGGCGTGCCAAGCGCGGGTCTGGACGTGAAAATCGACCAGTGGCTGGAGCGGTTCCAGCTGCGCGGAAGTGGTGGTGACTGGAGTCGTGCGCGGGTGGACGAGCTGTCGCGGGGGATGCAGCAGAAGGTGCAATTCATCGGTGCGCTGCTGCACGATCCGGAACTGGTCATTCTCGACGAGCCGTTCAGCGGGCTCGATCCGGTGAACGCGCAGGCGCTCAAGGACACCGTGCTCGAGCTGCGTCAGCAGGGGCGTACGGTGATCTTCTCCACGCACGTGATGGAGAATGCCGAGCGCATGTGCGACGCGGTGTGCATCGTCGCCGGCGGCGAGAAGGTGCTCGACGGTCCCGTGAGCGAGGTTCGCGCCGTCCATGGCTCGCGCGTCGTGATGATTCAGTTCGAAACGCCGCCGAGCGCGGCGGCGAACGCCGTCCTGCGTGACCCGGCCCTCGTGGGTCGCTACAACGACGCGCATCTGACGGTCGAGGTGGAGATGGCGGGCGCCGCCGATCCGCAAGAGCTGCTGGCCCGTCTGGTGACGACGGGCGCGCGGCTGGAGCGCTTCGAGCTGGTCCGTCCGTCGCTGCACCGGATCTTTCTCGAGAAAGTGGGCGCGCAGGTCGAGGTCGGCCTGTCGGGACACGGGTGAGCGAGAGACCCATGCCATTCTCCATATCGAAGCTCGACACCATCATCGCCCGCGAGTATCGCGAGCGCGTGCATTCCCGCTGGTTTCTGATCGCGACGCTGATCGGACCGGTGTTCATGGCCTTCATGTTGTTCCTGCCGTCGCTGCTCGAACAGCGCGCGCGGAAGGCGGAGGCGGGTACGGTGCGCGTGATCGATGCGACGCCGGACTCGGTGGGCCGGCTGGTGGTGTCGGCGCTGCGCGGTGGCATCATGGGCGACACGGCGCGGGCGCAGTTCGCGCGCGCGGAGTCGCCGACGGCCATGACCGCGCAGCGTGAGCGTGCGACGCGAGATGTACTCTCGGGATCGCTGGTCGGCTACCTGGAGATCGAGCCGACTGCGCTCGGCCGCGGCGTGGTGCGCTACAGCGGCCGCAACACGACCGCGTTGCTGGCGATGCAGCAACTCGAGCGTACGCTGAATCGTGCGGTGCTGGCTCGCCAGCTGGAAGCCAGCGGCATCGATGCCGACCGGAGCGAGATGCTGGCGGGACAGCAGGTCCGTGTCGAGACGGAGCGGTTGACGGAGCGAGGCCGCGGTGGCTCCGGCCGGATCGGCGTGGCCTTTGCGCTCGGGATCGCGGTCACGTTGTATCTCACCATCTTCATGCACGGCGCCAACGTCATGCGCGGCGTCCTGGAAGAAAAGCAGACGCGCGTGGCGGAAGTCGTGCTGTCGAGCGTGCGGTCCGACACGCTCTTGATGGGCAAGGTTATCGGGATCGGTGCGGTCGGGTTCACCCAGCTGCTGATCTGGCTGGCGGTGGCCACCGCGCTGCTCTTCGCGCGCGCGCCGATCCTGGCGAGGTTCGGGATCGCGTCCGACGGGTTCTCGCTGCCCGAGCTGAGTCTCGCCATGGGCATGGTGATCCTGTTCAGCTTCGTGCTGGGGTTTCTGTTCTACGCTGCGCTGTTCGCGATGGTCGGCGCGATCGTGAGTTCGGAACAGGACGCGCAGCAGGCGCAGCTACCGGTCGTGCTGTTGCTCGCGATCAGTCTGGGTTCAGTGCAGGGTATTCTCACGAGCCCCGACGGCACGACGGCGCGCTTGCTGACGCTCTTCCCGTTTTCGTCGCCGATCATCCTGCCGCTGCGCCTGTCGCTGGCGCCGATCGCGATGGGCGAGATCGTGGCTTCGCTGGTGGTTTTGGCGCTGTCGGCAGTCGGCATGACCTTCGTGGCCAGCCGGCTCTATCGGGTGGGCGTGCTGATGTACGGGAAGCGCCCGACGATGCGCGAGGTATGGCACTGGATGTGGGTGCGGTAAGGGCTGTCGGCGCCACCGTCCAGGTAGCCCACGGAGGGTGCGGCAGTCGGCCTGGCAGGATTATGAGAGCGCCGTCAGGGAGCCTGCGACGCGGTTCGGAAGCTGGGACCAAATGACCGGGCGCGTCCTGTCGCGCCCCTGACTCCCCACGTCACCGAAGTGTGTGGCGGATATGCGACACCCGTGTGTGCAATGCAACAGTTTGTTTCGCCAAGTCGGCACGACGCCGGCCGCTGCTCTCGGTCGTGGTGTCGGGTACTTGCGCGCCCCGATTGCCCGCGAAACGCGGCCTGAACGGGCCAGCGCCGCAGTTCCGGCCACTCATCCATTCTCCCTGACGGGATAGTGGCCAAACCACCGACAGGGTCCTGGTGGAAAGCCTGACTGCACGCAAATACGACATATGTCACACTTGCCCTTAACAAATGCATGAACAGTCGGTGCCAATGATGGCCTTTTCCACTTCCTGATTGGGCACAGTTGCTGCGATAGAGACTGAGCACTTCGAACGACGTTCGTGTCGAACCGATCATCTGCAACACGGTTGTGTGCAGCTCAGCCCCGTGCCGGGGGACAGGCGCTGAGCTCAACTACAGTCCCCCGCCAATTCAACGAGGCCAGTCATGTCGAAGTTCGCGAATCTTACCCGCCGGTTCTTCAGCGACGACGAGGGAGCGACGCTCCTCGAGTACGGAATGCTCGTGCTGCTGATCACGGTCCTGTCGATCACGGCCGTCAAGAACATCGGCAGCAAAGTCAGCAACGGGTTCAACACGGTCAACACCAATCTGCCGAACTAATCGGCGGCCAGGTTTTCCGGCGCTCGACGTGCAGCATTTGCGAGGACTCAGATGTCCAAGATGAACAGTCGCGTTGGTCAACTGCTTCGTGACGAGACGGGCGCGACGATTCTGGAGTACGGTATGCTCGCCACGCTGATTGCCTTGCTCGCGATCGTGTTCCTCACGGCCATTGGTGGGAAGGTGAGCAACGTGTTCTCGACTGCCGACTCGCAATTGCTGTAAGGAGTACGATGCCGGTGACCATCGAGGGTCCGTTGCTGCAGGGGGTATCGGCGTTCGCATTCGCCACGATGCTGGCTCTGGCCTGCGTAGCGGACCTTCGGACACGGCGCATTCCGAACGCGTTGGTGCTCGTCACCTTCGCGTTGGGAATGGCGCAGTCGATCGTGCACTTCGGCGTCTGGCAGGGTGGAGGGCGCGCGGTCGCCGGCATGCTGACCGGGCTGGCGATCTGGCTTCCCTTCTGGCTCCTGCGAATGATGGGCGGCGGAGACGTGAAGCTCTTCGCGGCCGGCGCGGCCTGGCTCGGCGTGAGCGGCGCCGTCGAGGGTGCACTACTCGCCGGCTTGTGCGGCGGCGTGCTGTCGCTGGCGTACATGCTGTATCAACACGGCCTTTCC
>CAMBRJ010000101.1 GCA_945870175.1 Gemmatimonas phototrophica | reverse complement strand
CGACCGGTCGGAGGGAGCGTCGTCGGGCTCACTGGACGACGTGAACTTTGCCGTGGTCGACGTCGAAACGACCGGGACGAGCGCCCTGGCCGGCGACCGGATTACGGAGATCGCGATCGCGCATGTGCGCGGCGGCGCGGTCGTCGACGTGTACGCGCAGCTGGTCAATCCGCAGCGTCCGATTCCGCCATACATCACGCAGTTGACGCAAATTTCATGGGAAATGGTGCGCGATCAGCCCACGTTCCGGGACATCGCCCCCACCGTGGTGGAACGCCTCGCGGGACAGGTGTTCACCGCCCACAACGCAGCGTTCGACTGGCGGTTCGTCGGCGAAGAGCTCGGTCGCGGCATTGGCCATGTGCTGGCCGGCCCGAAGCTGTGTACCGTTCGCTTGGCGCGCGTGCTGTTGCCCACGCTGCCGCGCAAATCACTCGACCACGTCACGCGATACTTCGGCATTGAGATCGCGGCGCGACACCGTGCCGAGGGGGATGCCGTCGCCACTGCTCAGGCGCTCGTGCGGATGCTGCGTATTGCGGAAGACGAGGGTGTTCGTTCGTGGCCTGCGCTCGAGAAACTGCTATCCGCGCCAACGGCGAAACGAAGGCAGACGGCGAGCGATCGCCGCCGCCGCGCGTTCCCGCTTCCTGCTTCCGAGGACTATCTCGCGTGACTGTTCCGCTTCCGTTGCTCGATACGCGTACGCTGGGTCGCTGGCGCATCCACGCCATTCAAGCCGGTGGGCAGCAGCTCGACGGCGGCGCCATGTTCGGAGTCGTCCCCAAGACCCTCTGGGAACGTCGCCTTGCGGCCGACGGCAAGAACCGCATTCCTCTGGGGATGCGCTGCCTGCTGGTCGAACATGATGACGGTCTCGTGCTGATCGACACGGGACTCGGCAACAAAGAAACTCCGAAGTTTCACGAGATCTACGGGGCGGAGAACGACGGCGCTGACGGGCGTACGGCGCTTGAAGATGGGATCCGGGAGGCCGGGTTTTCGCCAGACGACGTGCGGCTCGTGATCAACACGCACCTCCATTTTGACCACGCCGGCGGCAACACGTGGCGGAACCCAGCTGGCGAAGTCCACGCCACGTTCCCCAATGCGCGATTCGTCGTGCAGGCGGGTGAGCGGGCGTACGCCGAGCACCCGAACGAGCGGACCTCGGCGAGCTACTTCCCGGCGAATTGGGGCGCGATCGTGGCGGCCGACCGGTTCGACTTCATCACGGGTGATCGGGAGATTTTGCCTGGGATCTCCGTTCGGCTGACGCCTGGGCACACGCCGTTTCACCAAAGCGTGCTCCTCCATTCTGGCGGTGAGACGGCGTGCTTCCTCGGGGATGTCGTCCCCACGGCGCACCATCTGCCGCTCCCGTGGATTATGGGATACGACGTAGAACCGCTCGTGACCCTCGAATCGAAGCGGGCCTTGCTGGCCGACGCCCTGCGAGACGACTGGCTACTGATCTTCGAGCATGACGCCACGGTGGGGTTCGGCCGTGTGATGCATGATGGCAAGAGCTACCGCTTGGCGGAGTGAATCTCGCCCGGAAGTGGTAGTGCCCCTTGACGTTGCGCCTCGGGCGTCTAGCTTTGTGAGGTTATCACTGCCGTAGATGTTCTGTGGCAGGCGCAGAATGCGGGACCAATTCCGTGTTCACAATTGAGAAGCGGGCCGGCAGCGACGCCGGTCCCACCCTTCGGCCCTCACGCGAGCTTCAGTGCTGCGTGAGGTGTGCTGCTGGAGTCGATCGACACCGTGTCTCTTCTTCGCGCCCCTGGTGGGTGTCGATCAGGGAGGTACGCGGTATGCGACGCGGACTCCTTCAGGGGTCCGCGTTTTCTGTTTCTTCTACTGGAGCACGGCCTATTCAGGATTCGACGAAGCGTCCGCCACGGGTGAACCGGCAGATCCGGATCAGCCCCGTTCGCGTGATCGGCGCCGACGGAAGTCAGCTCGGTATCATGGAAGTCGACGTGGCGCTCGCCCAAGCAGTCGAGCAGGGGCTGGATCTCGTCGAAGTGGCGGCTGCTGCGCGGCCGCCCGTTGTCCGCATTATGGACTTCGGGAAGTTCAAGTTCGAGCAGGCCAAGCAAGCACGAATCGCGAAGAAGAAGCAGCATGTGATTCATCTGAAAGAGGTCAAGTACCGACCGGGCATCGATGATCACGATTTCGAGACGAAGACCCGCCACGCGCGGCGATTCCTCGAGGAAGGCAACAAGGTGAAGGTGACGCTGATGTTCCGCGGTCGACAGATCGCCCATCCTGAGCTCGGCAGACAGGTGGTCGACCGGGTGGCTCAGGAACTGACCGATCTCGCCAAAATCGAGAGTGCGCCATCCATGGAAGGGAAATCGATGACGATGATTCTCGCGCCGAAGTAAGCAGCGCGTGATCGCATGCAGGGCCGCTTCCGCATCGGAGCGGTTGACCGTAGCCGTGAGCAGAATATGCCGAAGATGAAGACCCACAGTGGCGCCAAGAAGCGCTTCACCGTGACGGGATCGGGAAAGGTGCGGCGTCTGAAGGCCTACAAGAGCCACATCCTGACCAAGAAGACGTCGAAGCGTAAGCGCAATCTCCGCCGTCCGACCATGGTCGCGACCAACGGCGAAGTGAAGCGTATCAAGCGTCTTATCCTGGCCTAGAGGACTTACTATGCCCCGCGTAAAATCGAACGTCGTCCGCCTCAAGCGGAAGAAGCAGATCCTCAAGCACGCCAAGGGTGCTTTTGGTGGCCGGTCCAAGCTCTGGAAGGCCGCCAAGGAAACCGTGGAGCGTGGCTGGCGCTATGCGTACCGCGACCGCAAGAACAAGAAGCGCGACTTCCGTCGCCTGTGGATCGTGCGTATCAACGCCGCGGCCCGCATACACGACATGTCGTACAGCGTGTTCATCAACGGCCTCCACGCCGCTGGCATCGAAATCGACCGAAAGGTCCTTGCCGACCTCGCCGTGCGCGAGCCGGAAGCCTTTGCGCTCGTCGCCGAGCAGGTTCGCAAGGCGATCGACGCCAAGACGGTCGCCGCCAAGACGGTCGTCGCGTAACGACCACGTGCAGCCGAACGTGAACAGCAGCGCCGTTCATGGTTAAGTTGTAGGGCCGGCGTCGATGAGATGCCGGCCCTTCGTGCATCCGCGGCGAACCCGCTCCGCCATCCGTCGCGGTCCCCCGATTTCCGATGTCGTCTCGTGCAACTTTCTGAGTATCTCGACCAGACGAATGCCCTCGCGCAGGACGCGCGCGCACTGCTCGACGGCCTCGAACCCAACACACGCGTCGATGTCGCCAAGGGCCAGCTCAATGCCCTCAAGGACGACCGGCTCGCGGCGTTGCAGGGCGCGCTCCGTGCGCTGCCGGCCGACGATCGCCGTGCCGCCGGCAGCGCGTTCAACACGCTCAAGCAGGGCATCCAGGACGCGCTTGATGGCTTCGCCGCGCGACAGGCGTCCGCCACGGAGGCCTCGACGTTTGATGCGACCATGCCCGCGCGTGGGGTGTGGCGCGGGTCGTTGCACCCGGTCACGCTGGTGATCGACGAGATTTGCGAGATCTTCCGCGAGCTCGGATTCACCATTGCGCTCGGTCCCGAAGCGGAAACGGAGTGGTATAACTTCGGCGCGCTCAACTTCCCGCCCGATCATCCGGCGATGGAATTGCATGACACGCTGTATCTCGGCCAGGATACCGTCCTGCGCACGCATACCTCGCCGGTGCAGGTGCGCACGCTGCAACAGTACAAGCCGCCCGTTCGCGTGCTCGCGCCAGGGCAGGTGTATCGCCGGGACTTCTTCGACGCGACGCACGCCCCGGCGTTCATGCAGCTCGAGGGCCTCGCGGTGGATGAGGGCATTTCGTTTGTCGATCTCAAAGCGACACTCGCCGAGTTCGCGCGACGCTTCTACGGCGCCTCGCGTCGCGTGCGGTTCGGTCCGTCGTACTTTCCGTTCGTCGAGCCTGGGGCGCAGATGGATGTCGAAGTCGACCTCAACGACGGCAAGGGACTGCGCTGGGTCGAGATTCTTGGCTGCGGCATGGTGCATCCGCATGTGCTCGACGATGCGGGACTCGACAGCGAGAAGTTCACCGGATGGGCGTTCGGCATGGGGCCGGCGCGTATCGCGATGTCGCGCTACGACATCAGCGACATCCGCGTGCTGTACGATTCCGACGTCCGTTTCCTGGAGCAGTTCGCGCGATGATCGTTTCTCATGAATGGCTCAAGCAGTTCGTGCCGCACACCCGCAGCGCGCAGGACATCGGTGATGCGCTGAGTCGCCACTGCGTCACGCTCGACAACATCGAGCGGCTCGGGGCCGAGCTCGCGTCGTTCGTCGTCGCGCAGGTGGTCGAAGCGGGACGGCATCCCAACTCCGATCATCTTTGGGTGACGAAGGTTGATGACGGCAGCGGCACGCTGCTCGACGTAGTCTGCGGCGCGCCCAATGTGGTGGTGGGCACCAAGTATCCGTTCGCGCGCACCGGTACCATCATGCCAGGCGGCCTCAAGATCGAAAAGCGTAAGATCCGCGGCGAGACGAGCAACGGCATGCTCTGCTCGTCGCGGGAGCTTGGCCTCGGTCAGGAGCATGACGGCATCCTCGCGCTCGAGACCGACGTTGCCCCTGGCACGCCGCTGCTCGATGTGCTGCCGATCGCCGATGCGCGATTGGATCTCGACGTGTTGCCGAATCGTCCCGACCTGTTGTCGCATGTGGGAGTGGCGCGTGAAATCGCCGCGGTGCTTGGTATACGGATCTCCGAGCGTCCGACCGAAATCGCGCCGGCCGCACCGAACGTGCCGGTACACAGTGCGCCGTCGAGTGCGGCCGGCGCGCACGCAACGGTGCGCATCGACGATGCCGTGAGCTGCCCACGTTATAGCGCGGCGGTCATCACTGGCGTGCAGGTCGGCCCGAGTCCCGATTGGCTGCGCCAGCGGCTCGAGAGCATCGGACAGCGCAGCATCAGCAATGTGGTCGATGCCACCAATTATGTGCTGCACGGTCTCGGACAGCCCGTGCACGCGTTCGACCTTGCCACGCTGTCGGGCGCGGGCATTGTGGTGCGGCCATCGGTGGCCGGTGAGTCGATCGTGACGCTCGATGGCGCCACGCGCGCACTGACGGCCGGCACGACGGTGATCTGCGACGGTGAGCGTCCGGTCGCGCTGGCCGGCGTCATGGGCGGGCGCGACAGCGAAGTCACGCTCACGACGACGGACGTACTGCTCGAAGTCGCGGTGTTCGAGCCGCGATTCGTGCGTCGTGTACGGCGCGCGGTGCATCTGTCCACCGATGCATCCTATCGCTTCGAGCGCGGGGTGGACGGCCGCCGTACGCTCGAGGTGGCGCGCATGGCGGCCGCACTCCTCGTGCAGGTCGCCGGTGGTCAGGTCGTCGAGTTCATCGACGTGGGTGCGCCAATGGCCGCGCGGAATGCGGTGACGTTGCGTCCCTCGCGGCTCGCGCGCGTACTCGGTGTCGTGGTCGCCCCCTCGGAGATTCGCCATCGGCTGGAGTCCCTCGGCTGTACCGTGGACGAAGATGCCCACGGCTTGCTGGTCACCCCACCAACGTGGCGACATGATCTGCTGATCGAAGTCGACCTGATCGAAGAAGTGGCGCGACTGGTTGGCTTCGATACGCTTCCCGACGAACTGAGGCCGTTCCGGCCTGGCACCGCACCCGATCATCCGCTGCATCTTGCCGGTCGTCGGGTACGTGATCTGCTGGTCGGCATGGGACTCGCCGAAACGCGGCCGATGCCGTTCACCAGTACCGGCGACGCACAGACACCGCGGGTGCGCAATCCGCTGGCGGATGACGAGCCGTTCCTGCGTGCGTCGATCCTCGACACGCTTGCCCGTCGGGCGGAGTACAATCTCACGCGGATGCAGGGCAACCTGCGACTCTTCGAAGTCGGCAACGTGTTTCTTGGTGCGTCCGACCGCCTGCCGCGGGAGGAGGTCCGTGTCGGTGTCGTGATCATGGGCAGCCGTCGTCCGGCGCATTTCACCGAGCCAGAGCCGCCGGCGTTCGACCGGTGGGATGCGAAGGAAATCGCCGTGCGCGTGCTTGCGGCGGCGTTCCCAGGTAAGGGCGCCACCTTGGTGGCCGGTACTGCCCCGTCAATCTGGGTGTTGTCCGTGGAGGGGGTTGGCGAGGTCGGGCGGGTGGAATCGGTCGCGCTCGACCGTCCGGTATGGGCCAGCGAGGCATTCGGCATCGAGGTCACCCTTGGGGTCATGCCGTCCGCCGATGTGGCCCCCCCTCGGGCCAACGGCCACCATGCCGCCCCGATCCCGCGGGAATCAGCGGCGTCGGCGGGCATTCGCTTCACGGCGCTCCCGACGACGCCGGCCGCTGAGATCGATCTTGCCTTGCTCGTGCCCGACGGCGTCGCCGCCGCCACCGTCGAGCAGGCGCTTCGCCGTGCCGGTGGGGAACTGCTGGAGCAGGTGATTCTATTCGACGAATTCCGCGGTGCCGGTGTGCCGGACGCGCATCGGAGTCTCGGGTGGCGGTTGACGTTCCGGCATTCAGAGCGCACCCTGCGGGACAAGGAAATCGAGGGTCGCCGCGCCCGCCTGTTGGATCTCCTCGACCAGGAACTCGGTATCCGTCCACGTGCGTCCTGATACGATCGCGTTTCGCGAACTCGACACCCTCGTTCGCAACCTCAGCGACCAGCTGGCCGGTTACCGCAGGCGGGCGCTGTCGGCCGAGTCGCGTACGCGTGAGCTCGAACAGGTGGTGGCTGAGCGTGACGGCACGTTGATCGAAGTCCGGGCCGACGGGCTGCGTTCGGCCCAGGCGCGGGCCCTGCTCGAAGCAAAGGTTCGCGAGCTGGAGGCCAAAGCCGAGCTCGCTCGAGCGGAGGTCGTTCGCGTTCAGTCAGCGTTCTCCGCAGCGGCAGAGGCCGCCACACCGCAGGCGGTCGACAGCGAACTGGCGCGCGAGAATGAGCGGTTGCGGTCTCGCCTCTCCGAGGCGGGGGAGAAAACGAGACAACTTGGCGAGCGGGCGCGCTTTCTCCGGCAGCAAATCGGGCAGGGAGCGGAACGGTGATCGACAATAAGCTGGTGGTCAAAGTCCGAATTATTGGCGAGGACTACACCCTACGCACCGAGGCGTCCCCAGAGCACACTAAAGCCGTGGCCGAACACGTCGACCGGACGATCCGAGCGATCATGGGCGGCGGCTCGACGATGGAAACGCAGAAGGCGGCCATCCTGGCGGCACTGCAGATCACGGACGAACTGTTCCGTGAACGATCCGCCGTGGAAACGCTCACGACCGACATGCGACACCTCGCTGCCGACATTCGCCCGCTCCTGCCGCCGGCGATGCGGGTCGACGACGGCCATTCGCTCTGAGTGGCGACTCGTCCGCAGAAAGGGGGCGGGAGGGCGGCTGACGGGCCTCCCCGTTGCGGGCCTCCCGACGCGTCCGTACGTTCTGAGAGTCAACGGTACGCGCGCACCCCTGTGCCGCGGCAGCGGAGGTCGCTCCCTCTCCGCCGGCCGCGGCGCATCGTGACAGTCGCCCGTGCCGTGCGCACGAATAGATTCGCTGGAATAACGATCAAGAACCCGCGCGTAGCTGCGGTGGAGCATAGATCCTCATGGGCGAGATTCCCGCAGCGGCGCTAGTTGGCGCCCTTGGGTTTATCGCGGCTGTCGTCGCGTACGTGGTCGGACGACAGTCGTGGCGTAAGGTGGAGACCACCGAGCAGCAGCGGGCGCTCGTCGTCGCCGAGGAAGGCGCAGTGCGCGTGCTGGATGAGGCGAAGCGTGAGGCGGAGACGCTTCGACGGAGCGCGATCGTTTCGGGCAAGGAGGAAGTGCTCCAGCTTCGCGAGTCGCATGAGCAGGACGTGCGGCAGCGTCGGGTTGAGATTGAACGCGAGGAGAAGCGGGCGCTCGAGCGAGAGTCGCAGCTCGATCGTGCACGCGAGTCGCTCGAGAGCCGCGAACAGGAAGTGCAGCGGCGTGGCACCGAGCTCGGACGGCGTGAGTCGGAGGCGACGCAGAAGGAGCAGGAGGTCGACAAGCTCATCGCCGAGGAACGGCGCAAGCTTGAGCAGTTGGCGGGTCTTAGCGCCGATCAGGCGAAGGCCGAGCTGATTCGTCGCCTGGAAGACGAAGCACTGGCTGATGCCGCCAGTCGGCTGCGCGAGATTCGGGAGTCGGCCAAGCGCAATGCCGATCGAGAAGCCAGAAAGATCGTCGCGCTGGCCGTGCAGCGCGTGGCGGCCGAAACGACCGCCGAGATTACCGTGTCGGCCGTCTCGTTGCCGAATGACGAGATGAAGGGGCGC
>CAMBRJ010000100.1 GCA_945870175.1 Gemmatimonas phototrophica | reverse complement strand
CGTGTGGCGGAGATCCTCGAGATTTCGCCCGACGACCGCGTGCTCGGAGCGGTCCCGTTCTTTGCCATCTTCGGCTTCGGCGTCATGCTGGGCACGATGGCACGTGGCGCGACGATCGTGTTGCAACCGTCCTTCGACCCGGCGGGCGCCCTCGCGCTCATCGCCGACGTCAAGGTCACGGTGCTGCACGGCGTGCCCACGCAGTATCACCTCCTCATGCGAGAGGAGGCGTTCCACCCGTCGCGACTCACGTCGCTGCGAGCCGGCGTCATTGCCGGCAGTTCGGTGGACGAGGCGCTGGTGCGCCGGGTGCGTCGCTGGTGCGATGTGCTCGTCGCGTACGGCCTCACGGAAACCGGACCCATCGTCACGATCACCCGCTGCGCCGACAACGACGAACGTCGTGTGAGCACCGTGGGCTGCGCCCTTCCCGGCGTCGAGATCATGGCGATGGATCTCATGACGGGAGCGCTGCACGGACCGGAAGCGGTCGGCGAGATCGCCGTCCGTGGGTCCAATCTCATGCGGGGCTATCTCCGCATGCCGGCCGAGACCGCCAAGGTCATGACGCCGGACGGATTCTTCCTCACCGGTGATCTGGGGATCATCGATGAGGATGGCTATGTGAAGATCGTCGGGCGGCGGCAGGAGACGATTTCACGCGGGGGCATGCAGCTGCACCCGCGCGAACTCGAGGATCGTCTGCGTGCGCATCCGGCAGTGGACGATATCTGCGTGATCGGCGTGCCCCATGATGTCATGGGAGAGCTGGTGTGCGCGTGTATCGTACCAGTAGAAGGGTCAGTCATCACGGGGGGCGAGATTAAACGCTTCGCCCAGGAAACGATGGCGGCTGACAAGGTTCCCGATTTCGTCCGCTTCTTCGATGTCTTTCCCATGACGGGAAGTGGCAAAGTGCGGCGGCGAGAACTCGCGCGGGCAATCGCGCTGAGTGCGAATACGATGAGCGCTTCGGCGCTGCACGGCAACGCGCTCGATCACTCCGTTTTGAATCCAGGCTAGTACATGAGTCGACATGACACCCGGTCCCGCAGTGCGGCACCGTCCCGTACCATCGCGCCGTTCCATCGTGGACCACAGGCCGTCACTCCGCTGACGTCGCCCAATGCCGCGCCGCCGGCCCACGCCCCGAACGCCGCCCTGCTCATCGATTTTGACAACGTCACGATGGGCATCCGCTCCGACCTGCAGGGAGAGCTCAACAGCCTCCTCTCGTCGGACATCGTCAAGGGCAAGGTCGCGGTGCGCCGCGCCTACGCCGACTGGCGTCGCTATCCGCAGTACATCGTGCCGCTCACCGAAGCGTCGATCGATCTGATCTTCGCCCCGGCGTACGGGTCGTCGAAGAAGAACGCGACCGACATCCGGCTCGCCATCGATGCCATGGAGCTCGTCTTCACGCGCCCCGAGATCGGCACCTTCGTGCTGCTCTCCGGTGACTCCGATTTTTCGAGCATGGTCATCAAGCTCAAGGAATACGGGAAGTACGTGATCGGCGTCGGCATCCGCGAGTCGTCGAGCGACCTGCTGGTCATGAACTGCGACGAGTACTACTCGTACAACGCGCTCGCCGGCCTCACCAAGACGGGCGACGACGAGTCCACCCGCTGGGATCCGTGGGCGCTCGTGACCGAGTCGGTGAATCGCATGAAGCGCAACGGCGACGTAATGCGCTCCGACCGGCTCAAGCAGGTCATGCAGGAAATCGACGCGTCGTTCGACGAGAAGAACCTCGGCATGCCGAAGTTCTCGCGCTTCGTACAGGACGCGGCCCATAAGGGGCTGCTCAAGGTCACGAAGCTCGACAGCGGCCAGCTCGAAATCGATACGCCCGACGGCAGCATCGCACCGGCCTCGAGCCCGAGTGCGGCCGCGCCGACCGAAGCGCGTCGTGAAGAAAGCGATCGTGAGCGCGACGAACGTCGTGGTCGCCGTGGCCGTCGTGGCCGGGGCCGCGATCGGTTCGACCGCACGCCGGTCGATGGCGAAGTGCGTGACGCCGCACAGGATGCGGCCGACGCCGAGCATGATGCCGCCGACGATGCCGCCGAAGCCGCGGAGCGGGCCGGCGTCACGCTGACGTTCAACGACGCGGTCATCGTCGTGCCGGCGCAAGCCGATGCGACCGGTGAGCCGGGTGTCGAAGCGACGGCTGATGCCGATGGCGCCGCCGAGCGGGAAGCGCGTCGGGGTCGCAGCCGTCGTGGCCGTGGCCGCGATCGGTTCCGCGATCGCGAGGGTCGTGAGCCGCGGGTCGAAGCTGATGCCGCGGCTGATGCCGCGGCTGATGCCGAGGCGCCGGTTGCTGGCGCGGCCGCTCCGGCCGCTTCGCTGGTTGCAGCGCCGGCGGTGGTCGCGTCGGTCGCGGCCACGCACGTCGCCGCGACACCGACTTTCGGTGCGGCGGTGGCTGGGCACATCGGCAGCAGCGGTGAGCGTCTCACGCGCAGCGAGGCATTCGATCTGGTGCGTCGTGCGGTCGAAGCGCTGGTGCAGGGCGACGATTCGACGAGCGCCAGTGCGGCGCGTACGAAGGCGTTCGAACTCCTCGGCCGCGATAGCGAGTCGTTGAGTGCACGGATGTTCGAGCGCATTCTGCAGGACGCGCACGACGCGAACATGATTGACCTCCGTCGTCGTGGCAACGACTTCGAAGTCGCGCGGGCGGCCGATGCGGCGTCGATCGTGGAGCAGCTCAAGACGGTGGACGACGCGCAGAAGGCCGAGGCCAAGGCGGCCGCGGCGCTGCTGCCGCAGGCGCCGCGTGGCATGGGCGCCCGTGGTGTCGCACCGCGCGGTGGATCACGTGGACGTGCCCCGGCGGGTCCGCCAGCCGACCTGCTCATGTTCGGCGTGGTCGGTGCCCGTCCAGTGGTCGCGGTGGCTCCGGCCTCGAACGGTTCCACGGCTCCGGTCGCGGTGGCTCCGGTCGCGGTGGCCGTGGCCCCCGTGGTCGCGCCGACCGCTCCGGCGGCTCCGGCCCGCGGTCGTGGTGCCAAGCCGGCCGTCAAGGCGGCTCCTGCCAAGGCGGCTCCAGTCAAGGCGGCTCCAGCCAAGAAGGCGCCAGCCAAGAAGGCTCCAGCCAAGTCGGCTTCGGTCAAGGCATCGGCACCCACCGCCAAAAAGGCGGCGGTCAAGGCACCGGCGAAGCCTGCCCGCAAGGCCGCTAAGGCCCCTGCGAAGGCGGCAAAGCCGGCCGCGAAGGCTCCGGCCACCGCAGCCAAGAAGGCGGCCGCCAAGGCCCCGGCCAAGAAGGCCGCGAAGAAGCGGTAAGGTCACGCTCGGCGTCCCACTGTCGCCCTGGTCTTACGACCGGGAGCCGTCGGTGGCCGGATCGTGGAGACCGAGGAAAACCTCGGACTTCACGATCCGGCGTCGCATTCGGCCGTAGGTCGGACGCCGCGCACCGACATCGACAGGATGATGCGGGCCACCGTGAGGGAGGCGGGGGCACTGCGTTGCCTATGCAGGTGATCTGACTACGCTAACGTATTCCTCTGTGTGCTCTGCCCCTCGGCGTGATCAGTTCCTCCTGTGCCCGAGGGTGCCCGATCACGCCGAGGGGCAGAGGGCGCAGAGCCCGCAGAGGGAACTACGAAATCAGGCCGACGAGCTTGCCCACTTCCTTGAAGGCTGAGATAACCGCATCAAGATCCTCACGGCTGTGCGCCGCGCTGACCTGACAGCGCACGCGCGCCTGACCCTGCGGGACCACCGGGAAGCCGAAGCCCGTCACGAACACGCCGCGATCGAGCAGCATTTCGCTGACCTTGATAGCCAAGGCCGTCTCGCCCACGATGATCGGGACGATTGGCGTTTCGCCGGGAAGCGGATGGAAGCCGGCCTCCTGAATCGCCGCGCGGAAGTACGCCGCGTTGTCGTGCAGCTTGGTGACCAGCTCGGGGTGCGCTTCGGTGAACTCCACGGCGGCCAGCGAACTGGCCGCGACGGTGGGCGGCAACGCATTCGAGAACAGCTGCGGCCGCGAGCGTTGCGTCATCATGTCGCAGAGCGCCGCCGGGCCGGCGATGAATCCGCCGGCCGCGCCGCCGAGGGCCTTGCCGAGCGTCGAGGTGATGATGTCGACGTCGCCCATCACTCCGAAATGTTCCGCCGTGCCGCGTCCGGTTTTGCCGAGCACGCCGGTGGCGTGCGAGTCGTCCATGACTACGATGGCGTCATGGTCGCGGGCGATCTGCAGGATCTCGGGGAGCTTGCAGATCGAGCCTTCCATTGAGAATACGCCGTCGGTCCAGATGATCTTCCGCTTGGCATCCTTCGCGCCGCGCAGCTTCTCGCGGAGGTCGTCCATGTCGCTGTGCTTGTAGACCGCCGTCGTGCACTTGGTGATCGACTTGGCCAGGCGCACCGAATCGATGATCGAGGCATGGTTGAGCGCGTCGGAGATCACGAAGTCGCCTTCGCGGGCGATCGTGGGCGTGAGCGCCTCGTTGGCGTTCCAGGCCGACACGTACGAAAGCGAGGCCTCGGTACCCACGAATCGGGCGAGCGCGGTTTCGAGCTCGCGATGCAGCGCGAAGGTGCCGCAGATGAAACGGACCGAGGCCGTGCCGGCGCCGTACCGCTCGAGCGCCTGAATACCGGCCTGGACGACCGCCGGTTCGTTGGCGAGGCCGAGGTAGTTGTTGGACGACAGCACGATCACCTCGCCGCGTCCTTCCATCCGCACGCGCGCACCCTGCGGCGACTCGAGGTAGTTGAGGCGCTTGTACGTGCCGGCAGCCTTGAGCGCATCGAGCTCGGCCTGCAGTTCAGTCTTGAGTGACATGGGGAAGCCCGGTCTACAGCTGGAAGATGATCTTGCCGGCGTCGCCGGATTTGATCAGGTGCATCGCGTCATCGACCGCTTCGAGCGGGAGGCGGTGCGTGATCACGGGAGTCGGATCGAAGTTGCCGGAGGCGACGAACCGTGACATCTGGTGCCAGGTGTCGTACATGCGCCGGCCGACGACGCCGTAGATGGTGAGGCCCTTGAAGATGATCTCGGTGGCGAAGTCGATGTCGATCGACTTGGACGGAATGCCCAGCATGTTCACGCGTCCGGCGGGGCGGCAGAGCGCGAACGCCTGGTGCACCGCGGACGGAACGCCCGACATCTCGAGCACGACGTCGGCGCCGTTGCCGTCGGACGCCTTCATGACGGCGGCCTTGGCGTCGTCGGGAAGCACGGCGTCGTGCGCGCCCATGGTGCGGGCCAGCTCGAGACGCTTGGGGTTCACGTCGGTGGCGATGATGCGGGCCGCGCCGGCGGCTTTGCAGATGCCGACGGCGAAGGCGCCGATGGGCCCGCAGCCGGTGATGAGGACGACGGCGCCGGGGATGTTGGCCGTGAGCGCAGTGTGGAAGGCGTTGCCCATCGGGTCGTGAATGCCGCCGATGTCGTAGCTGATCGAATCGTCGAGGTGCCAGACGTTGGTGGCCGGCATCGCGATGTACTCGGCGAAGCAGCCGTCGCGGTCGACGCCGATAATCTTGGTGGACGGATCGGCGTGCGCATTGCCGGTCCGGCTGAACAGCGAGCGCTCGTCGACGATGTGCCCTTCGGCGGTGACGCGATCGCCGACCTTGACGCTCTCGACGAAGCTGCCGACGGCCACCACGTCGCCGGCGAACTCGTGGCCGCAGATGAACGGTGGCTTGCAGCGACCGGCGGCCCAGGCGTCCCACTCGTAGATGTGCACGTCGGTGCCGCAGACACCGGCACTGCGCACGCGAATGAGTACTTCGTCGTCGCGGAACGTGGGCTCCGGCACCTCGGTCAGCGTGAGGCCACGCCCCGCCGTTTGCTTCACCAGCGCTTTCATGTCGCTCCCAGGAGAACCGGCGCGCGCAGCATGGCCGCGCGCTGCCGACGAGATCGTCGTACCGTCGAGTTGCTGTTGGAACGCGAAAAGTCGCATGCGCACGAAGCCCGTGGAAGGCCGGATGTCGGCGCGGTCGTGCTGTGGCCGACTACTAATCGCGCGCGTTCTTTATACGCGCTATTGCGCAGTTGAATTATCCACGCGTATATTCGCGTGAATTCAACGACTTGCGTGTTCTGTCCACATCCGGGTCGCCGTGGTTCTCACAACACGGCCACAGGGTGCGCAATCCTCATCGGCAACGCGTGGCCATAAAACGGCACGAGTTCCTCGAGCAGCCTACGGTCGCTTCGGCGACCACCTTTCGCGTGGCGAGCCGCAGTGCGGTTCAGACCACGGTTTCGTCGTCGCTGCTCGCGCCTCTGCGCGGAGCGACGGCTTGCTCCGCTGTCGCCATCGCGATGCGTGAGCCGCGCGGTCTTCGTGTCGTCGCCTCCCACGACACCCTCGGCATTCGATGCGGCGCTCGCCGCCGCCCTCGTTGCCTCGCGCGCATCTCCCCTGTCATTCGTGAACGTCTCGTGCGGCCGCGTTACGCCACTCGCGTTTCTGCGCTGCGCGCTGCTGCTGTCTGGTCCCGTCGCTCGTCAACGCGGACAACCACCTGCACGACTCCTCTGGAGACCGTGTAGCGCATAAGGCGGCGGTGCCTGCACCGCGCCTTGTGTGAGCTCACCTTTCCACCGGGGGAAAGGGAGTGCGAACCAAACCTCCTCGAGAGGATTTTCGAAATGGCTCCTGCCAAGAAGGCCGCCAAGAAGGCGGCAAAGAAGGGTGGCCGTAAGGTCGCGAAGAAGGCGACCCGCAAGGTCGCGAAGAAGGCCGTGAAGAAGTCGGTGAAGAAGGCGGCCAAGAAGGCGACCCGTAAGACCGCCAAGAAGGTGACCCGCAAGGTTGCCAAGAAGGGCGCCAAGAAGGTGACCCGCAAGGTTGCCAAGAAGGGTGCCAAGAAGGTTGCCAAGAAGGCCGTGAAGAAGGCCACCAAGAAGGTCGCGAGAAAGGCCACGAAGAAGGTCGCCAAGAAGGCTGCGAAGAAGGGAGCCCGCAAGGCCACCAAGCGCGCCAAAAAGGTTGTTGCTGCGGCACCTGTCGCCGAGTAAGCACCGGTTCGTGCCGTTTGCAGGTGTATAAACGCGAAGGCGCCGGCATGTCTGCCGGCGCCTTTCACGTTTCCCTGAAGCAGGTCACGATGCGGAGGTGAGCTCCTTCGTGCGCTCGGTCTCGCGCAGCTCGTCGTCGGGTACAGGACCCCAAACGAAAGCGGCAAAACGCGACGGACGATCACCGGGTCCACCATCGGCGATCACGATCCCCATGGGTTCGCGCTGCTGGAGCACGAGGACTGACTCTTTGAGACGCATAGTGGGTGATCCTCCACCCCGAGTGTGAGTACGGCAGCGTCGCACGGAACGCGACGGATCACCCCGTTCAATTGCACACCGAGTGCCAGCCCGAATGTATTTGTAAGTCTTTGCTAATAATGGACTTAAAAAGAAACGCCGACGTGAGCCCCGTCGGCGGTGTCCTACTGACACGTCACAAAGTCGCTCTTTCTGTGTGCAATCGACACAGATCGCGATGGGTTCCTGCGATCTGTGTCGTTTAGGCGACGGCCACGTCTTTGCGCGCCATGAACGTCTCGCGCAGCCCCACCGTCTTCTCGACCGAGATCGTCCATCCGCGGTACCGCGAGCGCAGCTCTTCCAGCGGAAAGCCACCGTGCATGCTTTCGGTGCCGGCCGCGATCGTTTCCACGAGATGAACGCCGCCGTCGACGGTGGCGCTCTGCAGCACTTCGAGCACGCGCGCGCGATCCTGCATGGTGAGGCCGGCAAATGCGGTGGGCGAGCAGACGACGCCATGCAATGCGACGTCGGGCGCCCAGCCCCCAAGGTCGGCGCAGTAGCCCCGAACCCGCTCGGTCAGCCCGGCGGCTTCCGCCGCCCGCACGACACGCTCGACGGCGTCCACGGCGGGCTCCACGGCGGTCACCGCGCACCCACGTGCCGCGAGATACAACGCCGGGCCTTCACGCTCCGCCCCGGCCACCAGCACATGCCGATCGCTGGAGTTGGAGAGGGCGCGCACCAACATTGCGTTGGGGTCAATGCCCCAGTGCTCGGGCTTCTGGTACTGCTCGAGCATCTTGATCCGACGACGCTTCCAGGTGGCGTACGTGGGCACTCGCAGGCGCTTGGTGATCAGCCGGTCGACTTCCTGCCACACAACCATCTCGGTGAGCGCGATCTGATCCTGCTTGCGCAGGACCTCCACGGCTTCGTCGCCGATCTTGAGCAGCGCGCCGCGCGACACCGAGTCCTTGTAGTCCTCGATCTCGCCTTCGACGTAAAGCTCGTACTCGTATTTGAGCGATCGGGGAGAATGAATAACGGTGCCCCGTTGGTGTGGATGGAATGTGGATAAAGTAGGTGCCCTCGACAGGAACGCAAGAGGAACTCCCCGACGTATTTGTGATAC
>CAMBRJ010000099.1 GCA_945870175.1 Gemmatimonas phototrophica | reverse complement strand
TTCACGCTCCTCGAGCACGCGCAGCAACTTCACTTGCGTGGTTGACGGGATCTCGCCGATCTCGTCAAGAAATAGCGTACCGGTATCGGCCAATTCGAAGCGGCCCAGGCGACGCTCCGCCGCGCCGGTGAACGCGCCCTTCTCGTGGCCGAACAGTTCGCTCTCCAGCAGCGTTTCGGTGAGCGCACCGACGTTCACCGCAATGAATGGCTTCCCGCGACGCGGACTCAGTCGATGAATCGCGCGCGCGACCAGCTCCTTACCGGTGCCGCTCTCCCCTTCGATGAGGACCGTACTGGTGACGGGCGCGATCTGCTCCACTTTCACCAGCACTTCACGTATGGCCGCCGACTCTCCGACGAGTCCCGTAAGCTCAGCTAAGCGTTGCCGCTCGAGCCGCCGCCGCACGCTATCCACAACATCATCAATGCGAACGGGCTTCGGCCACGTCTCGGCGTACCCGATGTCACGCAACCGCTCAACCATCTGCGGATCGGAGACGTCGGTGAAGCCGAGTACGGCCACATTGTCCCACAACAACTGCCGCACCAACGAGATGTGCGCTGCGTCGAGCAGGGCGCCCGTCAGCACGACGATGTCGGGGCGTGCGCGGCCCAGGTCTCCGCGCACATCATCCATCGGCGAGATCGTCACCGTCGTGATCCCCGCGGCCTCGAGCGCGGCGTTCAATCGTACCGCCGGCTCGACATCGGTCATGAGGATCGCCACGACGCTGGCCGCGCCGTCATCCACACCGCCACGCCGCATCGCTGCGGGGCGCGGACGCGCGCTCACGCCTTCCCTGCCCGCTTGTAGAACGGCAGCTTCACCACGCGAGCCGGCAGCATTTTTCCACGGATATCGATCTCGAAGGTTGTCCCTTCCACCGCGGCGGCGGCTGGCAGATAGCACGTGCCGATCGGGATCGCGAGCGTGGGGCTCATGCAGCCACTGCACACCTCTCCGATCGCCACGCCGCCGTACACCACCCCGTGCCCATGTCGCGGGATCGCGCGTTCATTGATCGTAAAGCCGACCAGCTTGCGGTCGGTGCCTTCCTGATGCTGACGCACCAGCACGTCCTTGCCGAGAAACGGCTCGCGCTTGGCGAGCTTCAGCAGCCAATTCAGCCCCGCTTCGATCGGCGTGGTCTGATCGTCGAGTTCATTGCCGTACAGGCACATGCCCGCCTCGAGGCGCAACGAATCACGACAGCCAAGCCCCGCCGGCGTGACCGCACCCGCCGCCATCACGGCGTTCCACACGGCCAAACCGTGCGACGCATCGAAGTACAACTCGAATCCGAGTTCGCCGGTGTAGCCGGTGCGCGAAATGATGCACGGCACGCCAGCCACATGGCCCTCGGTAAACCAGTAGTACTTGATGCCATCGAGCGGCACATCGGACAGCGACGCCACGATCGCCGGGGCCTGCGGCCCCTGCACGGCGAGCAGCGCGATGCTGTCGGAGATATCCGTCATCGTGCACTCGAAGCCCGCGATGTTCGCACGGAGATGCGCGAGATCCTTGTCGCGATTGCTGGCGTTGATCACCAGCATCAAATGATCGGCGAACCGATACACGAGCAAGTCATCGACAATCGTGCCGTCGGCGCGCAACAACGTGGAGTACTGGATCTGACCGATGGCGAGCGCCTCGACGTCGTTGCTGGTCACCGACGACACGAAACGCATCGCATCGGGACCGCGCACGATCACCTCGCCCATGTGCGACACATCGAACATGCCGCACGCATTGCGCACGGCGTTGTGCTCGGCGGTGATGCCGGTGGGATACTGGACCGGCATTTCGTAGCCGGCGAAGGGGACGATCTTCGCGCCGAGCGCGACGTGAACGTCGTGGAGCGGCGTGCGCTTGAGCGGGCCGGGAGCGATAGATGTCATGTCTGGAAAAGAAGCGGGGCGCGGCCGGAGCGGCCGCGCCCTAGTAACATGACCAATTTGGCAGGAACCTGCCAGCGCATTGCCACACTGGCAGTGATTCTGTTAGACCTCAGGCGATCGCCGCCATGACCTCGGCCGCGTGACCGGCGGGCTTCACCTTGGCAAACACCCTGGCGATCTGTCCCGCGGGGTCGATCAGGAAGGTGGTGCGCTCCACACCCATGTACGTCTTGCCGTACATGGACTTCTCCTTCCACACGTCGTACGCCTGCAACACGGTCTTCTCTTCGTCGGCCAGCAGCCGGTACGGCAGTTCAAACTTCGCCTTGAACTTGACGTGCGACTTCACGGAGTCGGGGCTGATGCCGAGAATCACGGCCTTCGAGGCATCGAACTGCGGGAGCGCGTCACGGAACTCGCACGCTTCCACCGTGCAGCCGGAGGTGTCGTCTTTCGGATAGGCGAAGAGCACAACCCACTGCCCACGGAGCGACGACAGCGTGAGCGTGTCGCCGGCGTCGGTCGGCAGTGTGAAATCGGGGGCGAGTATTCCTTCAGCGATTGGCATGGTGTGTGAAGTCCGGGTTAGAGCGCTTCGTTCCCCATCAGCGCGGCCATGATCGCCTTCTGCACGTGCAGACGATTCTCGGCTTCGTCCCAGACGACGCTCTGCGGGCCGTCGAGGACCTCGGCTGTCACTTCTTCGCCGCGGTGCGCCGGGAGGCAATGCAGAAAGATGGCGCGTGGTGCCGCCGACGCCATGAGTGACGCGTCCACTTGATAGAGGGCAAACGCCAACGCCCGCTTGGCATGTTCTTCTTCCTGCCCCATCGACGCCCACACGTCGGTGGTCACGACGTCGGCACCTGCGGCGGCTTCGCGCGGATCGCGCAGCAGCTGCACCATGCCTGAGGCGATACCGGCACGCAGGAAGGTGTCATCGGGATCGTACCCGTCAGGACAGGCGAGCTTTAGCGTGAAGCCCAGATGCGCGGCCGCCTCGATCCATGTGTTGGCCATGTTGTTGCCGTCACCGATCCAGGCGACCGTCTTCCCACGGATGTCACCAAGATGCTGCTGGATGGTGAGGACATCGGCCAGGATCTGGCAGGGATGGGACAGATCGGTGAGGCCGTTGATGATGGGCACCTTGGCGTACTCGGCCAACGTTTCCGCGTCAGCGTGCGCGAAGGTCCGGATCATGATCCCGTGCACGTACCGGTCGAGCACCCGGGCCGTATCGGCAATCGGCTCGCCACGACCGAGCTGGACATCGCGTGGCGAGAGAAAGTGCGCGGTACCACCCAGCTGGGTGACCCCGACCTCGAAGGACACGCGGGTGCGCGTGGAGGACTTCATGAAGATCATGGCCAACGCCTTGCCCAACAACGGCTTACGGTCGTAGGCGCCGGTGCGCATACGCTCGGCCAGAGCGAGCAGGGCGAACGTCTCCGCAGAGGAGAAGTCGGCGATGTTGAGGAAATCGCGATGCGGCGGATGATGATGCGACATCCGTCCAAACCTATGGAAGCGACGCGGCGGGACCAAGCCTTCAGCCGCACAAGCCGCCGTCGGGCTAGAGGATGTACTTCCGGAGGTCCTCGTCCTCGCTGATCGACTTCAGCCGGTCCCGCACCATTTCGGCGTCCACGATCACCGCATCCTTCCCGCGGTCCGGCAACTCGAATAGCACGTCTTCCAGAAGGGTCGTCATCACGGTGTGCAACCGACGCGCGCCGATGTTCTCCATGCGCTCGTTCACCCGCGTCGCCACGCGCGCCAGTTCGGCGATGCCGTCGGCCTTGAACTCCAGCGATGCGCCTTCGGCTTCGACCAGGGCGGCGTACTGCTTGGTGAGCGCGTTCTCGGGCTCCGTCATGATGCGCACGAAGTCCTGTTCGGTGAGTGGCTTGAGCTCCACGCGAATGGGGAAGCGACCCTGCAACTCGGGGATCAGATCGCTGGGCTTCGACACGTGGAACGCGCCGGCGGCGATGAACAGGATGTGATCGGTTTTCACCATCCCGTACTTCGTTTGCACGTTCGACCCTTCCACGATGGGCAGCAGATCGCGTTGCACGCCTTCGCGTGACACATCCGGACCACCGCCCTGCCCTCGCTCGCCGGCGATCTTGTCGATTTCATCGAGGAAGATGATGCCCATCGCCTCGGTGCGTTCAAGCGCATCATCCGTGATGTCGTCGAGGTCGATCAGCTTCTCGAGCTCTTCATCGAGCAGAATGCGACGCGCCTCGCTCACCTTTACCGTGCGGCGTTTCTTCTTTTTCGGCATCATGTCGCGAAACCACTCCGCCACACTTTCCATCCCTTCGTTGCCGCCGGGGGTGGCCATGCCGGGCATGCCGGGTCCTGACTGCGTGACCTCGAGCTCGACTTCACGGCCGTCGAGCTGACCGTCCAGCAGCAACAGGCGCAGCTTGTCGCGCGTGCGCTTATGGCGTTCCAGCGCCGCGTCGTGCTCGGCCTTCACTTCCGGGGCGTCACCCGTCGCGAGCGGTGGCACGGGCAGCAACAGGTCGAGCAGTCGCTCGTCGACTTTTTCACTGGCGAGGTCTTCGACCTCCGACTCGCGCTCGGTACGCACCATGTCGATGGCGTTCTCGATGAGATCGCGCACCATGGACTCCACATCACGCCCGACATAACCGACCTCGGTGAACTTTGAGGCCTCCACTTTGGCGAACGGCGCCCCGGACAACTTGGCCAGACGCCGCGCGATCTCGGTTTTCCCCACGCCCGTCGGGCCGATGAGGATGATGTTATTCGGCGAGATTTCCTCTCGGATTGCTTCCGGGGCCCGCTGTCGGCGCCAACGATTGCGCAGCGCGATCGCCACCGACTTCTTGGCGTCGGCCTGGCCGACGATGTAGCGATCCAACTCCGCCACGATCTGCCGCGGCGTAAGGTCGGCGAGCCGCGCGATGGCCTGTTGAGTACGGGGAGAGGGCATGCCGAAGGCTAACGATCCATCTGGCTTTCGGGGATCTCTCGGCGTCGCCGAGTTGTCCGCCTGCGGGCGCGACCGCTTAAGCGGTCGGCTCGAGCACGGTGATGTTGGTGTTCGTGTAGATGCAAATCTCGCCGGCGATCGTGAGGGCCTTCTTCACGATCTCGGCAGGCGAGAGGGTCGTCTCGCGCACGAGGGCGCGGGCGGCGGCCTGCGCGTAAGCACCGCCGGAACCGATGGCGAGAATGCCGTCGTCGGGCTCGATGAGTTCCCCGTTGCCGCTCAGCATGAAGCCGTGATCGACGTCGGTGACAATCAGCATGGCTTCGAGCCGACGGAGCACGCGATCGCTGCGCCACTCTTTGGCCAGTTCCACCGCCGCTTTCGGCAGGTTGCCCGGAAAGCGATCGAGCTTTTCCTCGAACTTCTCGAAGAGGGTGATCGCATCGGCCACGGAGCCGGCGAAGCCGGCGATCACGCGGCCGCCCTTGAGGGGGCGGACCTTCACCGCCTGCGACTTCGCGATGGTGTCGCCCACAGACACCTGCCCGTCGCCGCCAATGGCCACGCGTCCGTCGCGACGTACCGCGAGAATGGTGGTAGCTCGGATGATTGGAAGAGGCATATTTGAGGAATGTACCCTATCACCTACGACGACGTACTGGCCGCCCGCACTCGGCTGCGCCCGTACCTGGACCCGTCCCCGGTCCGCCACTATCTCCCATTGGACGAGCTCGTCGGCCACGGCATCCGCGTGCTGGTGAAGCACGAGAACCATCTGCCCACGGGCAGCTTCAAGGTGCGCAACGGGACGTCGTCGATCATGGCGCTCACCGACGATGAGGCGGCCCGTGGTGTGATTGCCGCCTCGACCGGCAACCACGGACTCGGGCTCGCCTGGTCGGGCGCTCAGCGCGGCGTGTCGGTCACGATCTGCGTGCCCCGCGGGAATAACCCGGAGAAAAGCGCGGCGATTCGTGGACTGGGCGCCACGCTCATCGAGGTCGGGGATCGGTATGACGACACCATCGCGGCGTGTCGTGCGCTGGCCGATCGCGATGGCAAGACGTTGGTGCACTCCACGAATCACCACCAGGTGATCTCGGGAGCGGCGACGATGACGGCGGAGTTTTTGGAACAGGCACCGGAGATCGACGCGATCATCATCGCGCTGGGCGGTGGTTCACAGGCCGTCGGCGCGGCAGTCGTGCGCGATGTGCTGAAGCCCGCGCTCAAGGTGTACGCGGTGCAGAGCGTCGGGGCCTCGGCGCAGCATGATGCGTGGCACGACGGCGTGCCGCGCGCGGGCGCACCGGTGCACACCTTCGCCGAAGGAATCGCCACGGGCTCGACCTATGATCTTACCTTTTCGGCGCTGCGCGAAGGGCTCGAGGAATTCGTGCTGGTGAGCGAGGTGGCGATCGCGCAGGGCGTGCGCGACTTGTGGCGGATCACGCATAATCTGGCCGAGGGGGCGGGGGCGACGGGGCTGGCGGGGTTGCACCTGTTGGCACCGAGGTTGGCCGGGCGCACGGTCGGCATCGTCCTGTGCGGAGGCAATCTCGACGCGTCTCGCGCTGTTACGGTGTTGTCTGGTGGCACACCGGTTTGAGTTGGTGGTGTGCTTCTGGATAGGTGATGGTCGGCGGGGGGAGCACTGGGCTCGGACTTCCGCGGCGGCGTGCCTTCGGGGAGCTCGTGGCGCGCGCACCGCGTCGCGGTGATTGCTGTCGGGCTTTGCGGATGCACGTGGTGCCCCGCGCTTACTCACCCTCGTAACCGCGCGCCGGAGCCCCTCTGGGGGGCGGGTCTGACTGCAAACGACGCGGGCGTGATTTCCGGCCATCTGCGTGTAGCCGCTCGCCCCGTGGGGCTCCACGGCGGCTCTCTGCGAGGGCCGCACGGGCTTTCGAGGCACTCCCCCGGTGCACCCCGCAGAAAAGCCGACGGGGAGTTCCCCACGGGGCGACGCGGCGTGCGCGCCCAAACGGCCACCGCACGCACCACGACCAAAGCCGCAAGCACACCACCACAACCACACACAAAACTCAGGCGCGCGGGTGCGCCTGCCTATAGACCTTTTTGAGGCGCTCGACGCTGGTGTGCGTGTAGATCTGCGTGGTGCTGATGCTGGCGTGACCAAGCAGTTCCTGCACGGCGCGGAGGTCGGCACCGCCATCCACCATGTGCGTCGCGAAGGAATGACGCAGCGAGTGCGTGCTGAGTCCTGCTCCTTCGTCCACGGCCGACAGCAGCTGCACGACGGCGTGCTGAATCGCGCGCGGGCTCATGCGTCCGCCGCGTTCACTCAGAAATACGGCACCGCGCGCGGGCTTCTTGGCGCTGTCTTTGAGCTTCGCGAGCAGGGCGTCGCGCTTGACGAGATAGTTGCGCAGGGCGCGCTGGGCGTGATCGCCGAGCGGCACGATGCGTTCCTTGCGGCCCTTACCGCGCACTTTCACCTGTTGTGCGACGAGATCGAGATCAGCGAGATCGATGCCGCGCAGTTCGGAGAGGCGGAGTCCGCTCGAGTAGAAGAGTTCGAGCATCGCGAGGTTGCGGACGTCGGTGAACTCGAGACTCTGGGCGCGGGTGGCGGCGTGTTCAAGTAGCGTCTCGGCTTGCCGCTTGTCGAGATAGGCGGGCAATGTGCGCGGCAGCCGCGGCGATTTCACGGCGCGCGCCGGATTCACGTCTACGCGTTCATCGCGGTGCATCCAGCGATAGAAGCTGCGCACGGCCGACAGCTGACGCGCCACCGAGCGCTTCGCGAGTCCCCGCCGCGTGCAGTGCGCCATGAAGCCGCGGATGTCGGTGCGTCCGAGTGCGTTCCACTGCCACCCGTCGATGCCATGCGTGCTGGCCAGCCAGGTGGAGAACTCGCGCAGGTCACGCCGGTACGCCGAGATCGTATTGGGCGAGAGATCGCGCTCCTTTGCGAGATGGACGAGAAACTCGTCGATCTCGGCGGGGAGTGCCGTTTCGGACACGTCCGTGTCGGGCACATCCGCGTGGGGGAGTGCGGCCTCGTCGCTCATGCGGGCATCACCCGTGGATGGCCGTTGGAATGATGCCCGACGCATCACGCCATGCGGCCATCGCCGTGAGCGCGCGCTCGGCGAACAGCTCGCGTTTTTTCGCCTTGTCCTTCAGCACTTTCGGCGCGACGCCTTCGAGATCGTCGAGCAATCCGAAGTTGGCGTTCATGGGCTGAAAGTGCTTTGGATCAGCCTCGCGCATGTAGCGATACAGGGCGCCCATCATCGTCGCCGGTGGCGGTACCACCGGTGCGTCGCCGGAGATCTGTCGCGCGAGATTGATGCCGGCCAGCAGGCCGGTAGCACTGCTCTCGGTGTAGCCCTCAACGCCGGTGATCTGGCCAGCGAACATCAACTGCGGCGCGTCGTGCAGCGACAAGTGCGACGACAGCGCGGCCGGCGCGTTGACGTACGAGTTGCGGTGAATGGACCCGAAGCGCAGGAACTCCGCTTCGGCCAAGCCGGGAATCATGCGGAACACGCGCGCCTGCTC
>CAMBRJ010000098.1 GCA_945870175.1 Gemmatimonas phototrophica | reverse complement strand
GTCGTGATTGCGCTCAATCAGTTCGACGTGGCCGAGGCCGAGGGACTACGGATCGACGTCCCCGAGCTGATCCATGAGCTGGGCGTGCCCATCGTCCCGACCGTGGCCAAACGCGGTGAAGGGATTGAGCCGCTCAAAAAAGCGCTCTTCATCGCGGCCGAGCTTCCGGCGCCCTCCCGACAGTTCTCGATCCCCGAGCCGGCGCAGAATGGGCTCTCGCCGCTGGAAGCGTGCCTCGTGGCCGACGGTCTGTCGGCGACGGCCGCCCGCATGGAAGCGCTGCGGCTGCTCGGCATGCAGCGGGTCGGTCCGCATCTCGATCGGGTCCCGGGACTCGCCGAGGCGATCACGGCCGCGTCCGATGAACTCCGCAGTGTCGGGTTCGTCCCCACGCGCCTCGAATCAGAAGTGCGGTATGCCTGGATCGCGCAGGTCATCGAGCGCACTGTCTCGCGCGCGCGGCCGGCCGGCTACAACGTGAGCGACCGCATCGACCGCTTCGCGCTGCATCGCGTCTGGGGGCCGCTCATCTTTCTCGTGCTCATGATGGTCGTGTTCCAGGCGGTGTTCTCTTGGGCCACACCCCTGATGGACGGCATCGAAGCCGTCATCGCCGCGGCTGGCCGCGCGGTGGGCACGGTACTGCCGGAGGGCGACCTGCGGTCGCTGATCGTGGACGGCGTCTTCGCCGGTGTCGGCTCGGTCCTGGTGTTCCTGCCGCAGATCGCCATTCTGTTCGCCTTCATCGGCGTGCTCGAACACTCCGGGTACATGGCGCGCGCCGCGTTCCTGATGGATCGCATCATGCGCCGGGTCGGCCTGCACGGGAAAAGCTTCATTCCGATGCTCTCCGGCTACGCCTGCGCGGTGCCCGGCATCATGGCCACGCGTACCATCGAAGATCCCAAGGATCGGCTGGCCACGATCATGGTCGTGCCACTCATGAGCTGTTCGGCCCGACTGCCGGTGTACACGCTGCTGATCGGCGCCTTCGTGCCAGCGACCTCGATTGTTCCTGGGCTCACGCTACAGGGTGCCACCATGCTGATCATGTATCTGCTCGGCACCGTCGTGGCCCTCGCCGTGGCCGCCATCTTCAAGCGCACGCTGCTGAAAGGCCCCGTGCGTCCCATGATTCTCGAGCTGCCGCCGTATCGTTTGCCGAGCCTCAAGTCGCTCGGCGTCTCCGTCGTGCAGCGCTGTCAGCTCTTCCTGCAGCGCGCCGGCACGGTCATTCTGGCGCTCTCGATCGTGCTCTGGGCCATGGCCACGTATCCGAAAGCCACCATCGATGCGTCATTGCCGATGGCAGCGCAGCAGGAGCAGCAGCTCGAGCATTCCGTGCTGGGCCACATCGGGCACGGCATTGAACCGTTGGTGCGCCCGTTGGGGTATGACTGGAAGATCGGCGTCTCGATTGCCGCCAGCTTTGCGGCGCGCGAAGTGTTCGTGTCCACCATGGGTACCATCTACGGCGTCGGCACCGAGAGCGAGCAGGCGCTCACCGAGCGATTGCGGTCTGAGCAGAACGCGGTCACCGGCCAGCGCGCATACACGCCGCTCATCGCCATCGGTCTGATGGTGTTCTACGTGTTCGCGCTCATGTGCATCAGCACGATCGCCGTCACGGTGCGTGAAGCGGGCGGCGGGCGCATCGGCTGGCAGTGGGCCGGCCTGCAGTTCGCGTACATGCTGGCATTGGCGTGGGGCTCCGCGTGGCTGGTGTACGCGGGCGGTACCGCGCTTGGCTTCGGAGGCTAGCGATGGAGACGCGAGTGAACGCGCAACTGATCGTGGTCGTGGTGATCGTGGCCAGCGCCCTGTTCTTCGTGGCGCGACGCGCGTGGCGCGCGATCGTCGCCGCACGCCAACCGAAAAGCGGCTGCGGCTCCGACTGCGGCTGTGGCTGAACCGCGCGTCGAGAAACCGCTAGCGTAGTTCGGCCGCGATGCCGGTCCACGCGTCATCGGCCGCCGCGAACACCCCGCGTACGATCTCCACCCATCGCCGCCAATCGGCGATGCGCGTGTCGAGTGCTCCGCCGCGCAAGGCATCACCGGCCAGTCCCATGCTCTCGATGGCCGTAAACACGGCCGCCGCCTCTTCCTCGAGCGCGGCTTCCACGGCGCGCTGCTCGGCCGGGTCACCGGGCGCCTTGGTGGCCGCGATCTCGGCGATGGCCCGCTGGATGTCCTGTGTGAGCGCGGCGGCGTCGAGCAGCATCACCTGACGCGCGGGATCGCTTACCCCTTCCACCGCGCGACGCGCCGCCAGCAGCGGCGCGAACCAGCGATCATGCGCCGCGACCGGCGTGCCGCGCGACGAGCCAAGGGACTTGAGGCCGCGCGTGAGCTCCGGCATCGCACAGGCGCGATCGAGCAGCTGCAGCCCGAGCGCCCGAAGCTGATCGTCGCCACTGAGCTCGAGCACATCGTTGCGCACGAGATACACCGTGAGTGACGACCCGCCGCCGGCGATGCCCTCGATGCCGCTCAGCGAAAGTCGCCACGGCGTGGCGTCCTGCCACGCCAGCACGAGCGTGTCCTGATCGAGGGTGACGCTGGCCGACGCATCGATCTCGCGACCGCGCACCATGCCGACGACGCGCGTCTGCGCCGCGATCACGGCGGTCATCAGGCGAGGATCGCCGACACGACCGCGTCGGTATCCGCGAGGTTGACGAACACGGCGGCGGGGCTGTGCGCCGCGAGATCGTCGGTGCTGTACCGTCCCGTGGCGACACCAATGGCGCGCACACCGAGCGAACGCCCGCAGTGGATATCGGCCGGCGTGTCGCCGATGATCACGATGCGATCGCCGGCAATGTCGAGACCGAGCTGTTCACGGGCGCGACGCTGCGCGACCGCCGGCAACTCCGGACGCGCTTCGTGATCGCAGCCGAACGCGTTCGCGCGGAACTGTGCAAAATCGACCTGCACGGCATTGAGCTTGGCGCGGGCGCCGCGCTCGATATTTCCGGTGAGCAAGCCCAGCGTGACATCGCGGTGGCCGCGCAGCGCGTCGAGCAGCGGCGGAATGCCGTCGCACAACCGGGCCGGTGTCGTATCGTCCCGCGTGAGTTCCTTCTCCAGTCCGTGCACGTATTCGTTGAGCAGGTCGTCGAGCCGACCGGAGATCGTGGCATCGGTGAAGCCCGCTTCGCGCATCTGTTCGCGCGCGATCTGCCGATCGGTCTTGCCGTCGTAGCGGTAGCTGGTATCACCGGTCGTGCCGAACACGCGCAGCAAGGCGTTTTCCATGGCGCGACGGCCGGCGCCGTCGGACCACAGCAGCGTGCCATCGATATCAAACAGAACGAGCTTCACGAGGTCTGGACTGAGGATGAAACGGTGGCAACACGTGCCACCATCGGTCTCGCATGTGCCGTGCGCGACAGGAGCAGCCCCGCCATGATCAGCGCGGCGCCCAGCAACTGCCACACGGTCGGCTGCTCACCAAGCATGAACCAGGCGAAGGCGATCGCGACGATCGGCTGCAGGTTGCCGTACATGGCGGTACGCGTGGCACCCAGCACGCGTACCCCCTGATAGAACAGCAGATACGCCACCACCAAGGCCCCGATGCCGGCGTAGGTCACCGCGCCCCACTCCGCCAGCGTCACGGCCCCCCATTCGAGCGTGAGGAGATCGGGAATCGCTATCGACACCAGCACCAACGCCCCGCTAGCCATCGTGATCGCCGACAAGTGCAGCGGATGCGCGGTCTTGGTATACGGCTGCAGCAGCACGCTGAAGGTGGCCCAGGCAATGCTGCCCATCGCGATCAACCCGGCGCCCAGCATCACGTCGCGCCCACCCTCGAAGCCCTGCGCGCTGCCCACGACACAGGCCACGCCCAACAGCTGCAGCCCGATCCCGCCCCATCCGCGCAGCGGCAGATGCTCACGTCCCAGCATCCGCGAAATGATCGCGATCCACGCCGGTCCGGCCGCCACCACGAGCGCCGCAACACCGGCGCGCGTGCGCGACATCCCGAAGATGAAAAACAGCTGATACACCCCGTGGCCGACGAGGCCAAGCAACGCCAGCGTGATGATGTCACGCCGAGGCGGAAGCTTGGTGTCACGCACGAACGCCGCGATCGTGAACAGCACGATCGCCGCCATCGTAACCCGCAGCCCGCTGAACGTGAGCGGCGACAGCGTGCGCAGGCCCGCCTTGACCACGCTGTAGTTGATGCCCCAGATCAGCGACATCAACACGAGCCCGAGATCGGTGGTCCCGAAGCCCGGACGGGGTGCCGTGTTAGAAGTCTGAGGTGCTGTCATGATCCCCGAAATCTAGGCACCTCGCGCGCAGCGGGTGGAATCCCGGCCGTACCGCCGGTACCTTCCCCACATGCATGTCTCCTTTGCGCTCTTTGCCGACGCCGCCAATATCTCCCAGGAAGGGAAGCTGAACATCCTGGGCGTGTTCGATGCCGTCCACGTGGGTCAGCTCCCGACCCTGCACCCACGCGCCACCTTCGTGGTGCGTATCAAGGCCCTCCCCAGCGATGCCGGGGACCACGCGATGACGCTACGCTGGGTCAACCCGCGCGGCGCCGAGCTGTGGGTGTCGAACGCCGAACTCTCCATCGCCCCGCCACCGCCTGGCACCACGGAACTCGACATGCCCGTGATCGTGCAACTCGATCTGCCGCTCGATCTCACGGGCGATTACCGCATGATCGTGGAACTGCGCGACGAAAAGCGCGGCGAAGCGCTGCTGCACGTCAAAGGACAACCCATCGCTCTGGGTGGACCAGCAGGAATGGTGTCTTGAACTGATTACGGGCGCTAAGAGTGAACGGCGCCTAGAGTCACGGGCGCTAAGAGTGAACGGCGCTAAGAGTCAGGGGCGCTAAGGTTAGGAGCGCGAAAAATAGACGGCGGAACTGCTAACGGCGCCGTTCTGAGTACGGAGTCGCCGTTTATTTTTCACGCCGTTTACCTTCGCGCTTTTTACTCTTAGCGCCCCTGACTTTTAGCGCCGTCTGCACTTCAAAGAGCCCGCCTTATTCCCACGCCTTGTTCCTTCAGCTTCGCGGAGAGTTCCGGCTCCACGGAGATCCCGCCGCGTGCCAGGGCGCTGTGGATCATGCCGCCGTTGCCCGTACCGATGCCGACGTGCGTGATGCGCTGGTCTTCGCGGTCGGAGAAGAACAGTAGGTCTCCCGGCGCATGTGCTGCCGTCACGTCGTCCGAAACCAGAACCGTGTCCTCCGCTTGCTGCCAGGCATCGCGCCGGAGTGGAACACCGTGCAGCGCGAAGATCCGCTGCACGAAGCCGGAGCAATCCACGCCCCAGGGCGTGACGCCTCCCCACAGGTAGCTGGTACCGGTGAACAGGGTGAGCGCACTCCGCACGATCGCGTCGCGGTCGCGCGGGAAGTGTGTGGCGCGGGTGGCAGGATCAATCGCCACGCCGTCGGCCACCTCCTGTCCCGGCGCCACGCGGGCACCGAGCGGCAGGGCTTGGCGCTGTCCTGCAGCGTCGCGCGTCACGCACCCCAGTGAGATGCGCCACGTGGCCTCGGTGCCGGTGAACGGCATCAGAAAGCCCACGTGCGTCCATCCTTCGAAGTCATCGGCGCCGCGCACGTGCAGCCAGTCGCCGCGGCCGTCCACCAGCTGCAGCACGTCACCAGCCAGCAGCTGCGACGTGAGCGGCGCGGAGATGCGCGCCTCGCCGAGCAGTGGAGCGATGGCCGTGCGGACCGTGAATCGGTCGGCGGTGGAGCGCGTCAGTGCAGTGCCCAACGGAGGACTCTCAGCAATGGGGGATGTCGTGCGTCAGACCGAGGCCAGCCAGGCGGCGGCGCTCCCAGGCAGTCATCCCGACAAGTTAACGCGACTTTTGGATCAACTGGGCCACGCGGATCTCGAGTTCGCCCAACGTGAACGGCTTGGCCAGCACCGGCCGACCCGTCAGGCGGATGAACCGCGATGCGGCGGCACTGTGCAAATCACCGGTCATAAACACGATCCGGCTGGCCTGCTCGGGATCCCGCGACGCGATCCGCTCGTACACTTGCTCCCCCGACATCCCCTTCATGCGGAGATCCAGCAGAATCAGATCGTACGAGCGGGTGGCCAGCAAATCGAGCGCATCGGAACCGCCCTCGGCCACATCCACCGCATACCCCGTGTTCCGCAGGAATCGGCTGATCGCGTTCCGAAGCGTTGCCTCGTCTTCGATCAGCAGGAGCGATCCCGTAGACGGATCGACGGCGACGGTGGGCGCAGCGGCGTCGGGCGCGGCGGCGTCGGGCGCGGCGGCGGGGGCGGCGTCGGCCACCGGGAAGGCGAGCGTGAACTCCGCCCCTTCACCGGCGCCCGAGCGCACCTCCAGCGACCCGCCATGATCGCGCCCAATGGCATGCGAAATCGTGAGGCCGAGTCCGCGGTTGCCGCGCTCGGCCCGCGTCGTGAACATCGGCTCGAAAATGCGCGCCAGATGATGCGAGGCGATGCCGGGACCGGTGTCGCTCACCTGCACTTCTACGCCCTTCACCCCTTCACGGGTGAGCACGCGGATGCGACGCGCGCCGTCGAAGTCGAGCAGCGCCTCCTCGGCATTCACCAGCAGATTCGAAACGGCCTGATGCAGCTGAATCGCATCGCCGGAAATGGCCGGAAGATCCAGCGCCGCGCTGAACTCGATGACGATGCCGTACTCGCGCAGTCCATACCCGTGCAACTCGATCGCGTGGCGGACCAGCGCGTTCATGTCCACCCGGTGACGCGCGCCCGAGACTTGCGGCGCTTCACCGGTGGAGTCGAGGAGCTGCGACACGATTCGAGATGCACGACGCGCCTCCTCACAGATCTGTTCGATCACGAGACGATCCTGCGGCAGCATGGTCGGCGAAGTGGCCTGCAACTCCGCCACGGCCAGCAGGCTCGCCAGCGGGTTGTTCAGCTCGTTCGCCACGCGGCTCAAAGACTGCCCCACCGCCTCCATGCGCGCCTGCTGCGCGTTCGACTCGCGCACGATCTCTTCGTTCGTGACGTCACGGATGATGCCGAGCGCGCCCACCACGGCGCCGTGCTCGTGAATCGGCGCCGTAGTGATGATGCCCATGCGAGGTCCTTTCGCGCCCAGGAATCGCATCTGCAGTCGGCGACGATGGCCAGCGAGTGTCTCGGCCACCATCGCAACGGCCGCCGGCTGATCGGCTGGGTACACCATCGACGAGAAGTGCTGGCCAAGGACCTCTTCCCGTTGCAGGCCGGATTCGTTCAGGAAGCCCGCGTTCACCGACGTGAACAGGCCGTCCAGATCGCAGGTACAGATGGCGTCCGTCGCCGCTTCCACGAGCCGCATGTTCACCGACTCGGACCGCTCGCGGGCTCGCGACTCGGCGCGTTGCTCCGTGATGTCGTGCAGACACGC
Source organism: Gemmatimonas phototrophica (assembly GCA_945870175.1). Classification (GTDB taxonomy): domain Bacteria; phylum Gemmatimonadota; class Gemmatimonadetes; order Gemmatimonadales; family Gemmatimonadaceae; genus Gemmatimonas; species Gemmatimonas phototrophica_A. The sequence goes on along the minus strand of CAMBRJ010000098.1, from coordinate 1,017 downwards.
GACGGTGCCCGTGACCTGGCCCAGTTCAAACAGCGGAGCCGAGCTCACGCGCACCAGACAACGCTCGCCGTCAGCGCGCAGCAATTCGCATTCGTACTGTTGGCCTTTCCCTTCACGGGCCAGCTGTTCGAACGCCTGCACGCTCTCGATCCAATCGGAAGGCGTGAGGTTCGTAAACGCCTCGCCCTCGAGATTCGGCCGACGGAGCAGCAGGTGCGCTGCGGGATTCGCGAACGTGATACCCCCCGCGAGATCCGTGATCATGATCGCGTCCGACACCGTGTCGAGCACCTTGCGATGCCGTTCGGCCAGGCGGTGTGAATCCGTCACGTCGTCGAACGTGATCACGCAGCCGCCCTCGGGGTGCGGTGCCGCGAGGAGCGAGAACAAGCGGCCGGTGGAGTTATCACGCACGAGTTCGCGCGTGGGCTCGCCGTCCGCCAGCGCACGGGAGATGAATCGATCGACGGCGTTGGCATCGAGCGTCTCGCTGCTGCCCAGCAGCGCATCGCGGAAGCGTCGACCCAACAACGCCGGAATCGTCGTGCCGCACAGCTCCGCCGCGCGCGCGTTGCAACGGGTCACCGTGAGCGATTCCTCGAGCACCACGATACCGCTCGCCGTGCTGTCGAACGCCACCTTCCACTCGCGCGTCGCCTTCTCCACTTCCTCGAACAGTCGCGCGTTCACGATCGCGACCGCGACCTGATCGGCGAGACGCTGCAACACCTTGCCATCGTCCTGATCGAACGGGCGATCGCGATTGATCACCGCAATCGATCCGATCGTGCCCCGGCCCGTGATGAGCGGGGCGATCACCATGCGCTGGATCGGCGCGTGCGACTGCACCATCCGATGGATCGCGGTTTCGGTGCTCCCGTCGTTCAGCACGATCAGCTCGTTCGAGACCACCGAGCGTCCGATCACACTGCCGGTTACGGGCAGATGCACGCCGCTGAGGACATCCGCGCTGCCGATCGAAGCCACGATGTGCAGATACTCGCCGTTCCGCAGCGC
>CAMBRJ010000097.1 GCA_945870175.1 Gemmatimonas phototrophica | reverse complement strand
GATCAAGCCCGTCTCTTCAGCCATCGGCATGAACACATCGGGCACGACATGGCCGCGCTTCGGATGCTGCCAGCGGATCAAGGCTTCAAAGCCTTTCACGCGACCGTTTTCGATGCGCATGAGTGGCTGGAACTCGAGGAAGAGCTCGTGGTTGTCCACGCCCATGCGCAGGTCGGACTCGAGTTCGAGCCACTCCATGGCGTCGCGGTGCATCGAGGGATCGAATCGGCGCACGCAGGCTTTGCCGGACGACTTCGCGACGTACATCGCGGTGTCGGCATTCCGCAGCACGGCTTCCTCGTCGTCGTCGGGGTCGGCAATGGCGATGCCGATGCTGACGCCGACGACCACTTCCCGCCCACTGATGCGCATGGGCATGTGCAGCAACGTGAGCAGGCGCTCGGCGAGCACATCGGGATCATCGCCCATTTCGATCGACTCGATGACGACGCAGAATTCGTCGCCGCCAAGCCGCGCGACGGTTTCACCGGTCCGCACGGCGCTGGTAATGCGACGTCCCACGATTTGCAGCAGTTCGTCGCCGGCGGCATGGCCAAGCGAGTCGTTCACACGCTTGAATCCGTCAAGGTCGAGCAGGAGCACGGCCACGCGACTGTCGCCGCGGTTGCGCCGGGCGAGCGCGTGATGCAGGCGGTCCCGGACGAGCACGCGATTGGCCAGACCGGTGAGGTCGTCCTGGAACGCCTGCTTGAGCAGCTGGCCCTCCATGTGCTTCCGCTCCGTGATGTCCTGAATCATGCCGATCATGCGCGTCTCACCGCCGAGGGTGACGCGGGAGACGGTGAGCTGTCCCCACACGATGTGCCCCTCCTTATGGAAGAAGCGGCGCTCGATGGTGACGGAGTCGCGTTGGCCGGCACGGAGCTCGCGGCCGAGTTGGCGGCCGGCGTCCACGTCTTCGTCGGGCGAGAGTGACACCGCCGCTCGGCCAACGACTTCCGCCGGCGAGAAGCCAAGTAGTGCCTGTGAGGCCGGGTTGGCCTCGAGAATGATGCCGTCGAACGACAGCACGTGAATCGCGATGCCGGCGTAGTCGAAGAACGCACGAAAACGGGCCTCGCTTTCGGCACGGGCACGGATGGACGCGCGCTCCACCGTGACATCGCGCACGTGCACGATCACCGCTTCCTGCTCCTGCAGCACGACGGTGTGGAACATGATCTCGCCTTCGAGCAAGCGTCCGTCGCGCGTCTGCATCATCGCCTCGATCGACGCGCCCGACTCGGGGAGCGGGACGTTCGGGGCGAGCATCGGCGAGAGCCGGCATGCCGCGTTGCCGGAGAGCTTGAGGCTCTCGAGGGGTTGACGCAGCGCGTCCTGTTCGGTGTGCCCGAAGGTCGTCTCGGCGGCGCGGTTCCAGGCGATGATGCAGCGGTCGTCGCGGGTCACGGCGAACATCGCCATCGGGCTCTCGTCGAAGAGCAACCGATACCGTTGTTCGCTTTGCTGCATGCGCTCGAAGCGCGACTCGAGTTCGCGCGACAGCTCCTGCATTGCGACGGCACTCAGCTCGCGCTCGCGGTCGACATCGTCGAGCAGCGCACTGACCGACTGGAGGATCGGCTGCATCGTCTCCGGCAACCCGTCGATCCCGTGTCGTCGGAGCTGGCGCAGCACGTGCGGGTGCATCATGAGCGCTCCGAAATGGTCGTCACGGTCATCGTCAGCGACGTGCGTACGCGAATGGTCGGAGTCCTCGGGCGCCAGCCGCGTCGTTCGCCTCGGAGTGTGGCGACCTCGTCTTGGCCAGCTAAGTCAACGGGACAGTCGTGTAGTAAGTCTCGACACGAGTCACTGAAAACCCACGCGCGAGATAGTTCGGCAGCGCTGCCGGAGCGTCAAGCGAACAGGTGTGAAGCCACACCCGCACGGCGCCCCACGCGAAGGCCGTCTGGACGGCCTCCGCAACGAGCCATCCGCCGAGACGTTGCCCGAGCACTCGTTGATCAAGGCCGATGTAGGCGATCTCGATCGACCCATCGCTGTGTCGTTCGAGCTCGAGAAAGCCGGCGGCGTCAGTCCATGCTTGACCGAGCTCTACTATTGGACGATAGACTCGAACGTCAGGCCGTTCAAGATGAGCGGCCATAGCCCCTTGGTCCCATAAATCGCGGTCGTGCCAATGCCATGGCGCGCCGATTTGCCGATACAGCGCCCGCCAGACGTCGACCGTGCAGGGGTCGATCCGATGGAGCGTCGCCGACACGCTCGGCGGCCGCCCTGGCACCAGATGCGTGAGGGACGAGATCTCGAGATAGGTGCGCGTCACCTCACGGCGGATCGACGCGGGCTCGGCATGCCCCGCAGTCGGACTGATCGGTCCGAATTTGTCTGGATTTCTGCGATCACATTCGCTCATGATAGAAATTCACAAGTTTTGTAAGTCTTTGTCAAGTAGGTATTTAAGGCTATTCCTAGGGCGATGCTTGCGCATTGGACCGTACGGTCCTAATTTTACCGCATCATGTCAGACCGCCGAACGCAAATCCTGGACGCTGCCGCCACGTTGATCTCCGAGCGAGGGTTCACCTCGACCTCGGTCGACGACGTCATCAAAGGCGCGAAGCTGAGTGGCAAGAGCCACTTCTATCACTACTTCAAGTCAAAAGAAGAGCTCGGCTACGAAGTGCTCAATCGGCAGTTCGAGCGATTCGCTGAGCGCGGTCTGGCGATTCTCCGCGAGCCAATGATCGACCCGCTTGAGCGGCTCAACCTGTTCATTGACGCGGTGGTGGCCCTGCAGTCCGAGAGCGGCGGCCGTCGTGGCTCGCCGTTCGGCAATCTGGCGGCCGAGTTGGCCGATGCCCACGAAGGGTTCCGAGTGCGGATCGAAGCCGTGTTCGAACGCTGGGCCAGCCAGATCCGCTCGCTGCTGTGGGAAGCCCGTCCACAGCTGCATGACGACGTCGACGCTGTCCGGTTGTCCCGCTTCATCATCGCCGCGCTGGAAGGCGCCGTGTTGATGACGCGCGTGAAGCGGGATCTCTCGGTGCTCGAAGGCATTGCCGCGGATCTGAAGCGGTTTATCGCGATGCATGTGCGCGACGGTGCCGCGATGCAGCTGCACCGCCATCTCGAGGACGCAGGATCCTTACCGCACGGCATCGCGAGGAACATGTCGGTTTCTTCGGTGGCAGGATGACGGCGATTGCTGCGCGCGGCGCAGACCTACTGAGGGCAGGATCATGGTGAGCATGGACAATGAGGCCGTGTCGCTGGCGACCATTCCGCGCGACGCGGGTGACGCGGGTGATGCGGCCGACCGGAGCGGCGATCGCGTGGCCCGTCGTGCGCAGTTCGAGCGCGAGGCGCTGGTGCATCTCGATGCGCTGTACTCGTTCGCACTGAAACTGGCGCGCTCGCGCGACGACGCCGAGGATCTGGTGTCGGACACGCTGCTGCGTGCGCTCGAGCGGTGGGAGCAGTACCATCTCGGGACGAACATTCGCGCGTGGCTGTTCACGATTCTGTATCACGTCTTCGTGAGCCGGAAGCGGCGGATCGACGCGCGCGAAGTGCAGCAGCCGGAAGACACCGAGGGCTGGGCGCTGTTCGAGGCGGTCGGCGAGGCGGATCCCGAGGGTCGCTTCTACGACTCGTTCCTGGACGACGAGATCACGCGCGCGATCCGTTCGTTGCCCGAGGAATATCGGGCCGCCGTCGTGTTGAGCGATCTGCAGGGCCTTCGCTACGCCGAGATCGCCATGGCGCTCGGCGTGCCCGAAGGCACGGTGAAGTCGCGCTTGTTCCGGGGCCGTCGCCTGCTGCAGCGGAAGCTGGCCAACTACGCCGTTGAAATGGGCTATCTGAAGGAGTCGGTCGTGCGCGCGGTCGTCACGCCACACGTGACGGCGGTGGTCGGCGCGTAAGCGCCTGGCCACACGAGTTCAGGCGTCGCGGGCGAGTGAGCCAGCGGCGCCGGCGAGTTCATGCAGCGCGCGCTCCACGGTGCCACTCCACCGGCGCAGTTTTTCCCGAACGGCCGCCAGCTCAGCACGACTGGCGGCCGAGTCGCGCGCGGCCTCGTCGTGGAGGGCGCTCAGTTCCATCACGCGCGCCTTCATGACCTCGAGTGCCCCCGTGAGCGAGTCGCGCTCGCGCTCGGCGTCTTCGAGCAGCTCATGCACGCGCGCGCGGGTCTGTGTCAGCAAGGTACACATGGCCCGCCACGCATCGCGCTCGATGGTGAGCTGGCGGCGTGACGCGGTGTCTTCGGCGAGCCGTTCCCGGAGTCGTGCCAAGCGCTGCACCAGCGATCCATTGCCGTTGATCGCCGTGCCAGGGCCGAGAACCGTCAGGGCGGCCTGCAGCTCCTTGTCGAGCTCCTGCGCGCGCTTCTCGAATTCATCGCGCGCGGCGCGCGTCTCGTCGAGCGCCGCGAGAGCTTCGCGCAGTGCGCGCAGTTCGATGGCGATGCGCCGGACACCACGTGCGTCGCCTTCGGAGACGAGCCATCGCAGCGACGCGACGAACCCGCGCTCCAGCGTGAGGTCCGGATCGGACTCGGGGCGGGGGATCGCGTCGATGGCGCGGGCAGGCGTCCGCGGCGTCGTCATCGACGCGACCGTGCGCGCGGCGGCGTGATGCTCACCGGCGCGTCACCGTGCGGGCTCGATGACGGGCGGCTTTGGCGCGATTGCCACAGGTCCCCATGACGCACCAGCGACGCAGTCCGTTCTTGGTGCCGTCGAGAAACACGCGATGGCAGCGCGGATCGGCACAGCGGCGCACGCGCGCCAGCTCCAACGCCACGAGTGAGTCGGCCGTCGACTCGACGATCGGAATCATCAGACCGGCGAATGCATCGCCCGTGGGCACAAACGTTCGTGTGTACCCACCCTCTTCGCGCGGATCGAGCCGACGCGTACCCGCGCTCCGGCCAAGCACGCGGTTGATTTCCAGCACGGCATCGTCGCGCACCCGCGCGGTGCCGTGCCCCTTTTCGGCCAGCACGCGGAGTGCGGCGCGCACCCGTCGGGCATCGACCAGCGTGGCCGCGGCGGCCGCCGGCTGCAGCACCACTCGTCGGCGAATGCCGGCGGCGCGCTCGTCGTCGACCGCTCCGTGCTCCTGAAACCAGGACAGCAGCGCCTCGAAGTCGCGCAACAAGTCGCCCCCGGGCGATTGCGCGGCGGCGTCGGTGTTGACGAAGTCGAGCCAGAGTCTCGTGCGAGGGGGCACGGGTGTGGGTGGACGATCGCGCGAGTCGGCCCGGCGCACGCCGGAGAGGAGGACGAGCATATCGTGAGTATGACGAGCTAGGTTACTTGCATACGTGGCTGCGAGCAAGCACCTCGCGTCAACCTCGGCTTTTTTCCGCAGCGATTCGATTGACTATGAGCTTTCCGTTCGTGCGCGTTGCCGTCGGTTCGCGCAATCCCGTGAAGCTCGCCGCCGTGCGCGCCGTACTCGAGCGCGTCCAGCCCTCCTTGCACCTCGAGGGTGTCGAGGTCGAGAGCGGCGTGCCCGATCAGCCGGTGGGCGATGAGCAAACACAGCGCGGGGCCCGGAATCGTGCCATCGCCGCGCTCAGGGTGACCGACGCGGAGCTGGCGGTGGGCCTCGAGGGCGGCGTCGTGGTGCTCGACGACGGCCGGATGCGCAGTTGCGCGTGGGCCGTCGTGGTCGATCGCGATGGCCAGGAGGGAATGGGCGGTTCGCTGTCGATGCCGCTTCCGGAGCTCGTCGCGGCGCGTATCCGTGCCGGCGACGAGCTGGGTCACGCGATGGACGCGATTGCCAACGTGGTGGGGACGAAGCATGGCCGCGGTGCCGTCGGTATCCTCACGGCCGGGCTGATCGATCGGCAAGGGGCCTACGAGCCGATGGTCGCCTACGCGCTGGCGCCGTGGTTGGCGCCAGCGTTCTTCGCGCCGGCCGAGGCCGACGACGTTTAGGACGGTCGGTACACCAGCACCGGGGTATGCGTGTGGCGAATCACTTCGTCGATCACGCTTCCCAGGACCATCCGCTTGAGTCCGCCGCGTCCATGTGTCGCCATGGCGAGTGCCCCCGCGGCCGTGCGCGTGGCTTCGTCGATGATGGCGCGCGCTGCACTCATGTCGGTGACCGGGTGGACGGTCGTCCCCGGCGGGCACTCGCTCGCGATACGCGTGAGATACTCACGGCGTCCGGCCTCTTCGAGCACCATCGCGCTGTCATCGGCGAGCAGCGCTTCGGCGCCGAACGGGGCCATCGGCGTCGCGTGCGGCACGGCCACCGAGAACAAGGCCATCGTGAGTCCGGCGGCTTCGGCGAAGGCTCTGGCGTGGGGAAGGATCGCCTCGGCAAACGGCGATCCGTCGAGGGTGCAGAGCAGCGTGCCCACGGGCAGTTCCGGCGTCGCGTCACTGCCCGACCCGCGCACGAGGTAGACCGGCGTCGTGGCGCGGGTGAGATATGCGGTGGCGACGCTGCCGAGGCGCAGGCGTGCGAAGCCGCGGCGGCCGTGTGACGTCATGACGGTGAGATCGACGCCCGCCGACTGGGCGTACTCGACGAGTGCCTCGACGATCGTGCCCTCGAGCAAGACCCCCGTGGCCGAGATGCCCTGTGTTGCGAGCTCGGCCAATGCGGCGTCGAGCGCGGCCTGGTCCTGCTTCCGGTGCTCGCTCACCAGTTCCGCGTCGTAGACGGGGATCGCCACCTCGCCGGGCACGAAGGGGATGTAGGCGCTGGGATCATGCACGAGCGCGAGGATCAGGCGGGCCCCGCATCGGCGGGCGAGGGCCACGGCGACGGGCACGGCGCGACCGCTCAGGGCCGAGCCGTCAAACGGCACGAGAATGGTCTTGTACATTGGAGGACGATGCACGCCTGCGCGCCTTCCGGCTATAGGGAATCTCCCCACAGTTTGTCACCGTTTTGCTTCGGATCTCATGACGGCACCGCGTCCCTTTATTACGCATGAGCGCGTCCGCTGGGCGGATGTGGATCTCGTGTCGATCATGCGCTTCAGCGCGTTTACGCGCCTCATCGAGATCGCGGAGCAGGAGCTGCTGCGGGCGGCGGGCTTGCCTTATGCCACGCTGTTCGACAATCCGCGCATCTGGATGCCGCGCCGCCGTCTCGAAATCGACTACTTCGCACCGGCCCGCATCGACGATGAACTGGCGCTGGTCACGTACGTGTCGCGGATGGGGGAGACGTCGCTCACGCTGCAGGTGGACGTCCGTGACGCCACCCGTCACACCCTGGTCGCGGCCGCGACTATGGTGGTTGTGTGCGTGACGGTGGCGGGGTTCGCGAAGCGCCCGCTACCGCGGAGCGCCCGCGAATCGCTGGCGCCGTTTGTGATGACGGTGGACGAGGCCCGGGCCGGCGCGCCCGAAATCCGCTAGATTGCCGATATGTCAGACCTGACGTACGTACGCAAAGGCTTCGGCCTGAAGGCCGAGGTGCAAGACACCCTCGCGGCCGACTACACCGGTCAGCTGGTGGACATGCTGCGCGCGCGCGATTACACGCTGCATGCGGGTCAAACCACCGTGCGCCTCGCCAAGGAATTCGGTTTCTGTTATGGCGTGGAGCGCGCGGTGGACTACGCGTACCAGACGCGCCGGAAGTTTCCCGACAAGCGCATTTTTCTGGCGGGCGAAATCATCCACAATCCCCATGTCAACGCGAAGTTGCGCGAGATGGGTGTGGTGTTTCTGGCGGCGAGCGGCAAAGGATTCGATTACACCTCGGTAGAGCCAGCCGATGTGGTCATCCTGCCCGCGTTCGGCGTCACGATTCAGGATTTCCAGACGCTGCGCGAACGCGGGTGCGTGGTGGTCGACACCACCTGCGGATCGGTGCTGAATGTGTGGAAGCGTGTCGAGGTGTATGCGCGCGACGGCTTCACCTCGCTCATTCACGGCAAATTCTACCACGAAGAAACGCGCGCGACGGCGTCGCAGGTGGAGAAGTATCCGGGCGGGCAGTACATCGTGGTGCGCGACATGCTGGAAGCGGATCTGGTGATGGACTACCTCGAAGCCAAGGCGGGCAAGCCGACGCCGCGCCCACCGCTGAGTCGAACGGCATTTCTCGAAACGTTCGCCAAGGCCGCATCGGATCACTTCGATCCCGATCTGCATCTCGATCGCATCGGCGTCGCCAACCAGACCACGATGCTGGCGCGCGAATCGCTGGCGATCGGTGCGGCGGTGGGTGATGCGATGGCGCGCGCCCATGGCGATGCGCATCGCTCGGAGCACTTTCGCACCTTCGACACCATCTGCAGTGCGACGCAGGATCGGCAGGACGCGGTGGTCGAACTGCTGGCCGAGCCGCTCGACCTCATGGTGGTCGTGGGCGGCTACAACTCCAGCAACACGATTTCGTTGGCGGCCCTCTGCGCCGAGCAAGTCACGACGTACCACATTGCCGATCCTGACGAAATCGATGTCGAGGGCAATGCGGTGCGCATCCG
>CAMBRJ010000096.1 GCA_945870175.1 Gemmatimonas phototrophica | reverse complement strand
CGGCACGCTGCACACCTCGACGGCCGCGTCCACGATCAATCGCATCGTCGATCAGTTCCCCGCCGACCGCCAGGATCAGATCCGCGTCATGCTGGCCGAATCGCTCAAAGGCGTGGTGTCGCAGACGCTGTGCAAGAAGATCGGCGGCGGACGGGTCGCGGCGCGCGAAATCCTGCTCGTGAACAAGGCCGTGAGTGCGATGATCCGCGAAGGCAAGACGGTGCAGATCAACAACATCATCCAGACCCAGAAGAAGCTGGGCATGGAGATGTTGAACGACGCGCTGATGCACCTCGTCAAGAACAAGACGGTCGAAGCGGAAGAAGCGTACGTGAAGTCGGCCGAAAAAAAGGACATGGCCTCCAGGCTGCGCGCGCTCGGCTACAACCTGGACGGACTCGCCGCCGAGGAGTAGCGGCGGGGTCGCAGTAGCGGGGGCGCGCCGGAGTGTCGCCGGCGTCACCAGTGTCAGGCGATTCACCACAGCGACACCCGGGAATAGCCGACAGCCGTCGCGCATGGGCCTGTCCATGCTTCAGGTCTATGACTACACAGGCATCCCTCCCGGCGATCATCCAAGGCGGAATGGGCGTCGGCGTATCGCGCTGGCTGCTCGCGCGCGAAGTGTCTCGCCTTGGCCAACTGGGCGTCGTCTCCGGTACGGCCCTCGATTCCGTGCTCGTGCGTCGTCTGCAGGACGGTGATACCGACGGCGAGATGCGTCGCGCCATCGACGCCTTTCCGATCCCCGACGTCGGCGCCGCGGTACTTCGCCGCTATTTCCTGCCCAACGGCCGCGAACCCGGACAGCCGTACAAGTTGCTGCCGCTGTACAAGCAGCACGTGAGCGTGGCGCGGCAGCAACTCACGATGCTCGCCAACTTCGTCGAAGTGTTTCTCGCCAAGAGCGGGCACGATGGCGTGGTCGGCATCAATCTGCTCACCAAGCTGCAGCTGCCGAATCTCGCGTCGCTGTACGGCGCGATGCTGGCCGGCGTGGACTACGTGCTGATGGGTGCCGGCATTCCGCGCGAGATCCCGCTGGCCCTCGACCGTCTGGCCCTGCACGAACCAGCCACGTTGCGTTTCGACGTGGACGGGGTGGCCACGGCCGATGCGCCGTTGCTCACCTTCGATCCGGTAGCACACGGCGCCGACGTCACGCGCGCACTGACGCGTCCGCGTTTTCTCGCCATCGTGGCCGCGAATTCGCTGGCCGCGACGCTCGCCAGAAAGGCCTCGGGGCGCGTGGACGGCTTCGTGGTGGAAGGCCCGACCGCCGGCGGCCACAACGCGCCCGCCCGTGGTGGCGGGGCCCTGTCGGCCACGGGCGAGCCGATCTACGGCGAACGCGACGCGGTCGACCTGGCCAAGATGCGTGAACTGGGCCTCCCATTCTGGCTGGCCGGTGGAACGGGTTCGCCGCACCAGCTGCAACACGCCCTCGCCGAAGGCGCGGCCGGCATTCAGGTGGGCACGCTGTTCGCCTATTGCGACGAGTCCGGCTTCGACACCGAGCTCAAAGCCACCGTCCTGGAACATGCGCGGATGGGCGACCTCGCCATCCGCACCGACCCGCGCACGTCACCCACCGGATTCCCGTTCAAGGTCGTGTCATGGCCCGGCCATCCGGCCACGATCGAGCGTGAGCGTCGCTGCGATCTGGGCTATCTCCGCACCGCCTATCAACGCGACGACGGGCGCGTGGGCTATCGATGCCCGGCCGAGCCGGAGCAAGACTACGTGAACAAGGGCGGCCTGCTCGTGGATACGATCGGCAGGCAGTGTGTCTGCAACGGCCTGATCTCCGCCATCGGCATGCCGCAAGCGCTCGACACCGCCGAGCAGCAGGTGAGTGAAGAACCGGCGCTGATCACCAGCGGCGACGAGTTGCTGCACATCGGCGCCTTCCTCGGCGATCGCACCTCGTACACGGCGCGCGACGTGGTGGACTACCTGCAGTCCGGCGCCTAGGCCGTCGGGCGCTCAGGCCGGCGACTTCGCGGCCGCGGCGCACTCCATCTCGACCCGTGCGCCCATCAGCAGCGTGGCCTGCACCGCCGCCCGCGCTGGAAAGTTGCCGTTGCTGAAGTAGCTGCGATACACCTCGTTCATGGCCGGCCACTCTTTGAGGTCGGCCAGAAACACCGTGCACTTCACGACGCGGTCCATGCCCACGCCGGCCGCCCCGAGCGTGCCCTTGATGTTCTCCAGCAGCTGTCGCGTTTCCGCCTGAATACCGCCAGGCACCAGCGTCCCGTCGAGCTTGGTGCCGAGGGTGCCGGACACGAAGATGATGCTTCCGACCCGCACGGCGGGCGAGAACGGATTGGCGGGCGGGCCGTCCGGATGAATGAACTGCGGCTCGGCGCTGGTATGAGCGACGGCGCGACAGGCCGACGCCAGCGGCAACGCGGCCAAGAAAGCCAGCGACAGAGAGCGTCGCAGCGTGGATTGCAAGGCAGAGGGCATAAAATACCAGGGGCGCTAAGAGTGAACCGCGCGAAGAATCAACCGCGCTAAGGTTACGGGCGCGAAGAGTGAAATGCGAAACGGCGAACAGCGCGCTGAGCACTGATTCGCCGTTTACTCTTCGCGCCGTTTATTTTAGCGCCGTTGATTCTTAGCGCCGTAAACTCTTAGCGCCGTTCATCAGTTCACCTCCCCCCACTCCCCACTCCCCACTTCCCGACGAGGTTGCCCATGTATACCTCACTCGCGTCGTTTCACGCCTCCTGGCAGTACGAATCCGAGAGCACCCAGAAGCTGCTCGACCGTCTTACCGACGCCTCATTGTCACATACGCTGTATCCGGGTGGTCGCACGGTGGGCCGCCTGGCGTGGCACATTGCGCAGACGATTCCCGAAATGCTGCATCGCACCGGGCTCGTGGTGTCCGGCGCCGGTGAGCACGACGCCGTGCCCACACACGCCGCCGACATCGCAGCCGCGTATCGCACCGCCGCCGCGTCGTTAAGCGAACAGCTCGGCGCGCATTGGACCGACTCCACGCTACTCGAAACCGACGACATGTACGGCGAAACGTGGCCGCGAGGTATGACACTCGATGTACTGATCAAGCACCAGACGCACCACCGCGGTCAGCTCACGGTGGGCATGCGACAAGCGGGCCTGGTGATACCAGGGATGTACGGGCCGGCGAAGGAAGAATGGACGGCGATGGGAGTTCCGGCGCCGGAGTGAGGGACTGCTAACAGCGCCAAGAATCAACGACGCTAAAAATGAACAGCGCTAAGGTAAGGGGCGCTAAGAATAGAAAGCGAAAACGGCGAACAGCGCTCTGAGCACTGATTCGCCGTTTACTCTTCGCGCTTTTTACCTTCGCGCCGTTGATTCTTGGCGCCGTTCACTCTTAGCGCCGTTCATCAGTTACCGCCGCGCGACTGGTTCCATGCGCATCACCGCCGTCGGCTTCGCTTGTTGTTCATCGATCGAGAAGTAGATGAACCCGTCCGGTCCTTGCTTCACGTCGCGGATGCGTCCCTGCGTGCGCACCAGATTGTCCTCGACGTTGAACACTTTGCCGTCGTAGGTGAGACGCACAATGCGCTGTCCGGCGAGTCCGCCCACGAAGAAGCTGCCCTTCCACGCCGGGAACTTGTCACCGGAGTAGATCATGAGGCTCGACGTGGCGATGGAGGGCACCCACACATTCTTCGCGTTCTCCATGCCGGCGCGCATCGTGCCCGCGTGGATCGCGACACCGGGGCCGTAGTTCACGCCGAAGCCAACGACCGGCCAGCCGTAGTTGAGCCCCTTCTGGATCAGGTTGAGTTCGTCGCCACCCTGCGGTCCATGCTCCACGGCCCACACGTCTCCCGACGTGGGATGGATCGCGAGGCCCTGCTGATTGCGATGACCGTAGCTCCAGATTTCCGGCTTGGCGCCGGCCTTGCCCACGAACGGATTGTCGGGGGGTACGCGGCCATCATCGAACAGGCGAATGACTTTGCCGTGGTGATTCGACAGGTCCTGCGCCGGATGCTTCTCGAGATCGCCGGTAGATGGCGCCTGACGCTCGCCGACGGTGATGAACATCATGCCGCTCTTGTCGAACGCGATGCGCGACCCGAAGTGGCCCGGTGCGCCCTTGGTGTCGGCGACGAAGACATCCTTCACGTCAACCAGCGCGTTGTTTTCGAAGCGCCCACGCGCGACCGCGGTGGTGGCGGCCCCGCCGCCGGTGGGCTTGGAGTAGCTGAGATAGACCAGCTTGTTCGCGGCGAAGTTCGGATGCGCCACGACATCGAGCAGACCACCTTGTCCGCGGTAGACGACTTCCGGCACACCGGTGACGGGCGTGGGCAGCAGCTTGCCACCGCGCACGAGGCGGAGACGGCCGGGCCGCTCGGTCACCAGCAGGTCGCCGCCGGGAAGGAACGCCATCGACCAAGGCTGCACGAGCCCCTCCGCCACGGTGACGAGGCGGTAGTCGTGCGCCGACGACTTGTACACGGGCGACTGCGCCATCGCGGGCACCGCGAGCAGCGCGCTCGCCGTCGCAACCGCGCGCGCGAGCAGAAACGTACGACGAATCATCCGGAGGTCTCCTGAGAACGGAAGGTGGAATCTGTAAGAAACTAGCGCCCCGCGAAGCTCTGCAGCACCCGTACGGTGTTCATGTGCACCTGCACGGTGTCCCGCACGTCCCGCCCGTACCCGCCGGACATCGTTGCGCAGACCGGGACGCCGATCTCCCGGCACAGCTGCACGACGACGGCGTCCCGCCGGTGCAGTCCCTCAACGGTGAGCCTGAGGCGCCCCAGCTTGTCCCCCTCATGCGGGTCGGCGCCAGCCAAATACACGACGAGATCGGGGCGCGCCTCGCGCAGCACCGTGGGAAGATGCGCCTCTAACAGGGCCAGATACGCCGCGTCACCGGTGCCGTCGTCGAGCTCGACGTCGAGCGTGCCCGGTACTTTGTGAAACGGGAAGTTCTTCGCCCCGTGCATACTAAACGTGTACACGTGCGAATCACCGGCAAAGCAGGCGTGCGTCCCGTTGCCCTGATGCACATCGAGATCGACGATCGCCACCCGACGCACGCGCCCGTCGCGCTGCAGGCGGCGGATCGCCACCGCCACGTCATTGAACGTGCAAAACCCTTCGCCGCGATCAGGAAACGCGTGGTGCGTGCCACCGGCCAGATTCATCGCCACGCCATGCGTGAGCGCCGACTCGGCCGCTTCGCAGGTGCCCTGCACCACCCGATACGCGCGCTCCACGAAACTCTCCGACCACGGCAACCCGATGCGTCGCTGCTCGGCCGCCGGCAGCGTGCCGTTGGTGATGTGGTCCACGTACTCGCGCGTATGCACCAGCAGCAGATCATCCACGCTCACCCGTTGCGGATCGTGTAGCCGCTCCGGTGGCACCAGCCCCTCCGCCAACACCCCCTCGCGCAATAGCTGGTACTTGGACATCGGAAACCGATGCCCGTCAGGGAGTTCGATGGCGTATTTGGATGACGACCAGAGGTGGAGCATGGGTGAATTCTAGTCGGGTCGCTGGAACAGATCACGCGGAGGCGCAGAGCACGCAGAGAACGCAGAGACATGCCATTCATGAAAAACACAAAAGCGTGCCAGGATTTCTCCGTAGCACGCCTCTGCGTTCCCTGCGCCCTCTGCCCCTCTGCGTGATCCGTTCAGCGAACGATCAGCAAGACACCAACCTCATCGTCCCGCCTTCTCCAGCTCCGCCGCCATGCGGGTGTAGAACCGCAGCTCCGACCGCTGATCCGACGTCGGCGCACCGGTGTAGCGTGCCACGGCGCCGTACAGCCCCGAGATCCGCGCACTCAACTCGCTCGCCTGTCGCTTGCCGTCGCGCGTGGCGGCGTCGGTGCCAGTCTTCGCCCGCCACCGTTCCGCGACCGGCGCATGAGACGTGGCCAACGCCGCGATCTCACGATGGAACGCCGTCCACGCCGCCCGTTCGGCGCGCGACACGGTGACCCGCGGATCCTCCTTCACCACCACGCGCTGCTGCTGCGCGGCGCCGCCAGACGACAACCGTACCGTGTACGTGCCCGGCACCACCAGCGGCCCCGGCGTGGTCGCACTGGGCCCCGCGTCGTCGTCTTCACCACCACCACTACGAATCGGCAGCTCGGCATAGCGCAGATTCCACACGATGCGGTTCACGCCACGAACACTCGTGGGCTTGAGCGTTTGCACCGCGCGCCCCGCACTGTCCAGCACCGTGAGCGTCACCGCGGTGCCCGATTCGCGCACCCAGTAATCGATCAGCGCGCCATTGGCCGGGTTCTCACCGCGGAAGAGCATGTCGCCAGTGTGCGGACGCACGTTCGTGGTGCGGATCTGCATGGCCGGCTGCACCGTGAACAGATGCGCACGGCTGGCCGCCACGGCCGGCGTGAGCTCCTGCAGCGCGTTCAGCTGATCGAGAATCCACAAGCCACGCGCATGCGAGCCCAGCACCAGCGTGTTGTCGCGCGCCTGAATCGTGATGTCGTTGAACGGCATCGTCGGCATGTTGTTGCGCAGCGGCACCCACTGGCCGCCGGCATCGGGCGAAATGAACACGCCGAACTCGGTGGCGAGATACAGGAGCTTCGGGTTACGCGGATCTTCACGCACCGTGCGGGCGACGCGATTGGCGGGTAGCCCCGCGTCAATGCGACGCCACGTGGTCCCGAAGTCGATCGTGGCGTATACGTAGTTCGTGAAGTCGTTGCTGCGGTGGTTATCCACCACCACATACGCCGTACCCGCCGCGTGCCGCGACGCTTCCACGCCGGCAAACCACGAGTCCTTCGGCAGCCCTGGGAAACGGCTCTGCACATCCGTGAACGTCGCGCCGCCATCGCGCGACACGCGGAAGCGACCGTCATCGGTGCCCACGTACAGCACGCCCTTGGCACGCGGCGATTCGGCCAGTGCCGTCACGCCCGGGAAATACGGGACACCGTCGTCGAGCGACAGCGTGTTCTCGCCCGGCTTGCGCCCCATCAGCGGCAACGTTGAGCGATCGACGCCGGTGCTCATGTCACCCAGATCCTTCCACGTGCGTCCACTGTTGACCGACTTGAACAGATGCTGGCCGCCGGCGTATACCGTGGCCGTGTCGTGTGGCGAAATGATGAACGGCGCATCCCAGTTGGCCGGATGCATCGCGTTGCCCAGCACCTGTGTGGCACCCGGCTTGCCCCACGTTTCCCAGTTGCGACGGCCGGCAATGTGTCCGGTGGAATCGCCGGGGCGGATGTCCTGCACTTCCCACGTTTTGGTGTCGTTGCGCTGTAGCCCCAGGAACTGCGACGCCGAGTACACCGTGCGCGGATTCAGCGGATTCGGCGTCACGTGAAATCCGTCGCCGCCGCAGAGCCGCGAGAAGTGATCGTTCAACACACCGTTGGTATTCCAGCTCGCGCTCGGCCCCATCCAGCAGCCGTTGTCCTGCAAGCCGCCGTAGATGTTGAAGGGCACCGCATTGTCGGTCGTCACCCGATAGAACTGCGACAGCGGCAGCGACGTGACGTACAGGAACTTGTTGCCGCGATCGTAGCTGATGCCGATGCCGCCGTCGTCGAGCTTCACCACATGACGGCTGTTGGTCGGATTCACCCACACGAAGCGATCGTCGCCATGCGTGGTCGTACGCGGCGCGGTGAACGTTTTGCCGCCGTTGTCGCTGAACGAATACGCGTTCAGCATGTAGATGCGCTGGTCGTCATTCGGATCGATAATCACCTGGCTGGCATACATCGGCCGTGGATTCCAGTCGCTCATGAACGTCCACGTGGCGCCCGCATCTTCACTGCGATACACACCCGCCTTGCGCACGATGTACGCCGTGCTGGCATTGTAGCGCGCGCCCTGCTCGATGCTGACCGTGAGGATTTTGGGATTCTTGCGATACACGCCGATGCCGATGCGGCCGTACTCGCCCTCGGGCAATCCGTGCCCCGTGAGCTTGGTCCAGGTGGCGCCGGCGTCGATGCTTTTCCAGAGCGCGCTCCCCGGGCCGCCGCCGTCGAATCCATACGCACTGCGGCGACGCTGATACGTGGCCGCGTACAGCACGTTCGGATCGTTCCAGTCCATCGCGACGTCGGTCGCGCCGGTTTCGTCGTCGACGACCAGCGTCCGCGTCCAGCTGCGACCGCCATCGGTGGTGCGGTACAACCCACGCTCGCCACCCGCGCCCCACACCGACCCCTGCGCCGCCACGTACGCGATGTTGGGATCGCGCGGGTGCAGCTGAATGCGGCCGATGTGCCTGCTCGTGGCGAGGCCCATGTTCTGCCACGTCTTCCCGCCGTCCGTGCTCTTGTACACGCCGTCACCCCATCCCACGCTCTGGCGGCTGGCGCGCTCGCCGGTGCCCACCCAGATGATCTGCGGATTGGGCTGGAACACGGCCACATCGCCAATGGAGTGCACCGGCGCATCGAACGTCGACGCCCAGGTCACCCCATTGTCCTCGGTGCGCCAGAGTCCACCGGTAGCGCCGGCCACGTACCACGTGCTCGGATTGGACTCGACGACG
>CAMBRJ010000095.1 GCA_945870175.1 Gemmatimonas phototrophica | reverse complement strand
CACTGAACGCGAAGCCCAGGATGCGCTGATGTCTGGGCCGTTGGTGAGATGGGTCACCGATGGCTGTTGCGCCGGCCGTGACTCCGGCGTCGAATTAGAGATGTCCTTCACCAGGAGCCGCCAATGCATCGTCCCGTTCCCCCGTACCTCTCGCGCTCCCGCTCGATTCGATTCGACCGGCAGTCGCTCGCGCAGGGCGGACTCGCGTTCCTGATTGCCTACGCCGTGGCGTACGCCATCAACACGTTCTGATCTGCCCGTCGGAGACCGCGCGCTGCCGTCACATGCCGTCGGCAGCGAGGCTCAACGCCAGGCCGCCGTTGCCATGCCGGCTGCCTCGCGGTGGAAGGGCACCCAGACCAGTGCCACCAGCTGCACGTGCACGTCGCCGCTCTTGGCCTTGATCGGAATTGCCTCGAGCGCGTCCTGCTGCGCATCGTAGGTCGCCCCCAGCGCATCGATGTCCTGCTGCAGTGCCGCTTCCAGATCGGCGTACTGTGCCTGCAGGGCCTGCACGCTTTCGTTGGCGCGCGTGACGTCGCCTTGCTGCTGCGCCGCGCGTCCGGCGCCACGGGCGGCCGTGCCAACCTTGCTGATCGCGCCGGCGGAGATCTTGCCCCGGCCGAAGATCGCACCAAGGATCGCCCCGCCGACCGAGATCGCGGTGTCCATCTTCGCTTGCGAGGCCTGCGCCTGCTCGCGCTCGACCGCCTGCTCGGCGCGACGCAGCCGCTCCTGTAGCGACGCGAGTTTGGTGGCATACTTGCCGCGCAGCGTTTCGATCTGATTGTCGCGCGCCTCACGGGCCATGAGCTGCAGACGAATGCGGAAGTCACGTTCCGATTCGCCCGGATTCGACGGCTGCTTGAAGGCGGCGCTGCGAAGCAGCGACACGCTTTCGTTCGTCACGATCCACTTCTGAAACGCCTTGCTCCAGGCGGGATAGCTCTTGGCGTTCGTGGCCGCGTTCGGCAGCGCCCCATAGGCGCCCCCGTTGGTCGGGCCGCGTTCGAGTGCGGACGGATCGAGGTCGACGCGCTCGGCGTTGTCCCATTCCAGCGTGATCGGGCCGTCGTCCATCGTGGCCAGCAGGGCCACGCGTCGCTGCTCGGTGACGCCGTACTTCGCGCTCGCGAACGACACGTCGGCCACGCCCAGCACCGCCGGGTGATAGGTGACGGGACCGCCGTCGGTGTGCACCGGCAGAAAGTACTGCGGCACATCGGCGGTCAATACGGGGGCCTGCGACGACGCGGACGGATCCAGCGAGGACATACTCCCGCTGCCGCTTGCATTGGCCGACCGGGTGGCCGTGACGGCCGCCGCGGCGCCGCTGGCGCCCGTCCGCGCGCTGAGCGTCTTGATCTGCTCGCGTGTCATGGGACCGGCGAGATACGACATCGTCCAGCGCGTCTCGAAGGTGATCGGCGCCGACTCGTGTACGCTATGCATCAGGAACACGCGCTTACCGAGTCCGGCGATCGTCTGTTCCATGGCGGACTTGTCGAACGGTTGTCCGCCCGACGCGCCTTCAAGTCCTTCCATTACGCGCATCTTGTCGCGTTCGGTTTGCAGGCGTCCGATAAACCACGTGCCGGTGTTCGACAGTCCACGATAGTCGAGGTCCACCGGATTCTGCGTGGCCAGCACGACGCCGAGTCCGTACGCGCGCGCCTGCTTGAGCAGCGTGAGTAACAGCACCTTCGACGGCGGGTTGGCGACGGGGGGCATGTAGCCGAACAATTCGTCGATGTAGAGAATCGCCCGCAGCGAACCGGTGCCCGGCTGCGTGCGCACCCACGCCAGAATGTCGGCGAGCAGGAGCGTCATGAAGAACATGCGCTCGGCGTCGCCAAGATGGGCGATCGACACGATGGAGCCCTTGGGCTTTCCGCTCGCGTCGTACAACAACGTGGCGGTGTCGAGCGGTTCACCCTGCATCCATGTCTGGAAGCCCGGCGCCGCCAACAGGTTGTTGAGCTTCATCGCGAGTGCGGTGCGATCCTTGGGCGGAAAGACCGTGTCGAGGGGCATCACGCCGACGGTGTTGAACGGCGGCGACTGAATGCCGCCGATCAGGCCGGCGAGATCGAGGTCGCGTCCTTCGCTCCATGCCGCGTGCAACAGGTTGGCGAGCAGGATGTGTTCGCGGCTCGAGATGGGATCGCTGTCGATACCGAGCAAGGCGAGCACACTGGTGGCGGTGGCCTCGACGCGCTCCTGCATCGCTTCGGTATCGTCGCGAATGACCGGCGGTGGCGCCACGAATGCTTTCAGCAGGGACAGCGGCCGGCCGGCGGTACTGCCCGGTGTGTAGATGGTGACATCGGCGGCGTCGACGAGGCGTTGAATGCGCGCTCCGTCTTCGCCCCAGCCGGCGAGTCCGTCCTTCCACAGCGTCGCCTGCTGCTCGGCAAATGCCTCGGCGGAGAGGCCGGCATTCGCCGCTTGCTGCGGGTCGACCCACGGCCGGAAATCGGCCGGGGCGAGCGACGGGAATCGGAGCGCGAGGTTGCCGAGGTCCCCCTTGGGATCGATCGCGATCACGGGGATGTGATCGATCAGCGCTTCTTCAATGAGCCCGACGCCGAGACCGGTTTTGCCACTGCCGGTCATGCCGATGATCACGGCATGGGTGGTGAGATCCTTCGCATCGTAGAGGACATAGTCGTCACGGCGTGCACGCGAAGCGAGATCATAGCGCTTGCCGAGGTAGAAGGCGCCCAGCGTCTCGAAGTCGGTCATCGTCAGCGATCGGTGCGGGGAGCGGTGTTCATCGTGGACGCGCGGGCGAAGATCTCGCGCTCGTGCCGGCGCAGATTCTCGATCTCGTACGGCTGTGCGGTTTTCGTGACGTTGTCGACCGTCTTGCCGGAGGAGTCGACCCGGTCTCCCGACAAGTAGACGTCGAGCCGCGCGCGCACCGTGGTCGGCGAGCTGTTGCCTGACGCCGCCGTGAGGGTGCGCTCGTCGACGATGCGGGTGAGCGCGGAGCGGTCGCCGTAGAAATAGGCGCGTGATGAGCGCATCCCATCGGGAAACACCATCTGCTCCTCAATGACGACGAGCTGGCTGTTCACGTACGCGGCCGTGTAGTCGGATTCTGCGGTGACGCTGTCCGACCAGCTTCCCTGACGTTTGACCGTGTCGGTGGCCACTGACACGGGTGCACCGGCGGTGCCGTCGGCGGTGCTGTCGGCGGTGCTGTCGGCTCTCGTGGCCGCACGCTTGTGTTCGCACGCGGCCGCGCCTGCGGCCGCGAGTGCGAACATGACGACGGACAGGGTTTTCGAGGGAGTCACACAAGATCGGGTTCGGGAAGGCCGGGCGGCGCGAGGGCCACATGACCGGCGATCTCACACCCGCGTCGGCTCAATCGCGCTAGAACTCGCGGCGCTTCATTTCCTTGAAAATGTCTTCGGCCTCAGAGCCCTCGAGCGGTTCGCTCTTGCCGCGCGTTGCTTCGAGCGTGGGGTCGAACAGGCTGCGGGAGGGCTTCTTCTGCTGCGACGCCTTGGCGGCCGTCTTCCTGAGCAAGGCCTTGAGCTGCGAATCCTTCATGAGCACTCCGGTTGGGGGCTCCTTGATGTTGCTGGTGCCGACGTCCCCTGTAAAGGCCGCGCCTCAGACTCAGGCGACGTCCGGCGCGCCGAACAGCGTGGGCGGTGATCCCGTCCACCCCGATCTGCCGTCCGCGCTGGTTACGGTGTGGACGGCGGGAGGTCAAGCAGGCCGCGAATCGCGTCGATCACGGCGCGACCGGCGGCTTTGTACGGCGTCATCGCTTCGAAGTGTCCGTCGCCGACAATCGTGACGACGCGCGCCTTGTCGCCGCGGGCGGTGGCGGCGGTCACGTAGGCCTCGCGCACGGCGATGGGCGCGATGAAATCGCGATCGCCGGCGATGTGCACGGACGGCACGCCCAGCGGCAGTCGTTCGATCGGCGACGCGTCGCGGAGACGCGCGGGCACGCTGTCGGGAATGCCGCCCAGCAATGATTCCACGGCGGGATTGCCGCAGGTGTTGCGCTCGCGGCCGTAGAATTCGCGAAGATCCGCGATGCCCCCCACGGATACCACGCCGCGCACGGGCATCGGTGTGCCGCCGAAGAGCGGGCTGGTACGATCGAGCGAACGGCGCGATGCGAGCCACAGCGCGAGCTGTCCACCGGCCGAATGGCCGGCGAGCACGATGCGGGCGGTGTCGATGGGATAGAGCGCGGCGAGCGTGCGGACGTAGTCGGCCCCGTCGGCGACATCGCGGAACGTGCCGGTCCAGCCGCCGCCGGGATTGTTGTAGCGCCGGTACTCGACGTTCCAGGTGGCGACCCCAGACTGCGCGAGGGCGTCGGCCAAGGGCGCGCTGTTCCGAATCGAGGCATACGGCGAGTACCAGCAGCCGCCATGAATGATGATGGCGATCGGTGCGCGGTTGCTGTTGGACGCGCCGGCGGGGAGCCGGAGCTCGCCGAACTGCAGTGAGTCACGTCCGTAGGCAATGCGCACGCCGGCATCGCGCAGCGGGACCGTGTCCACATCGCCGGCCCGCATCAGGCGCAGCGCGGGCGTCCCCGGCGCCGCACCACCCTGCGCGGCGGCAGTTGCGGGGGCGAGGGACGCCGACGCCGTAAGCATCGCGACGGTCGCGCGTAGGAATGCAGGGCGCAGGTATGCAGCGCGCAGGGGCGTGCAGAAAGGCGTGGGAGTCGGCATGGCGTGAAGCTGGGGGGCTGGGCGACGGGCGTCCAGTCGACCCGCGAACGACAAAGGGCCACCAGCGTCGCGCTGGTGGCCCCTCGTCGTTCCGGCGCGGATCGGTTACTTGATCTCGCCGTTGCCGCGGTAGTAATCGCCCAGCAGGTGTTCGGCGAAGTACTCCATCAGCATGCGCTGGTTGTACGGGCCCGTGCCGCGATAGCCGTGCGGCTCACCGGGGTAGATGAAGAAGTCGAAGCGCTTGTTGGCCTTGATCAGCGCGTTGGCGAGCCGGACGGTGCCGCCCGGATGCACGTTGTTGTCGAGGTCGCCGGTCGCGAGGGCGAGGTTGCCCTTGAGATTGCCGGCCAGTTCGTCGTTGGTGGGCACGCGGATGTCGAACTTGATCTTGTCGGCGTTCGTGGAATCCTGCACCACTTCACGCGCGTTTGCGGCGGCGTTGGCACCAGGTCCGCCACGACGCGCGGCGCCGGTACCACCGGCCCGCACCGCACCGGCGGCGCTGTCGGCCTTGGCGATGACCTTCACGCCGTGGTTCCACTCGCTCCAGTTCTGGTTGTAGATGTTGTTGTCGTGATTACCCGATTCCGACCAGCCCACCTTGAAGAAGTCGTTATACGGCGGCAACAGCATCGCAGCGGCGGTCATGAAGCCACCACCCGAGTGGCCGAAGATGCCGACCTTGTCGAGGTCAATGAACTTGTGACGTGCGCCAAGCTGCTCGATCGCGTACTTCTTGTCGGCCAGCGCATAGTCGCGCATGTTGCCGTAGCCGTAGCGGTGATAGGCGAGTGACCGGAGCGGACTGCCGCCACGATGGCCGACTTCGATGACGATGAAGCCGAGCTGCGCGAGCTGCATGAGCGGACCACGCACGCTGAAGCCGGTGGTCGTGCCCTCGGTCTGCGGACCGGGATACACGTACGTGATGATCGGATACTTCTTGGTGCTGTCGAAGTCGAACGGCTTCCACATGTTTCCGTATAGTTCCGTGATGCCGTCGGCGGCCTTCACCGAGAACGTCTCGGCGTTCTTGAAGCCGAGCTCCTTCAGCTTCGACAGGTCCATTTCCTCGAGCGTGCTGAGGATGCGGCCGGTGACACCATCACGGAGCACCGACTTGAACGGCAGGTCCATGCGCGAGAACGAATCGTAGATATAGCGCTTGGTCGGTGAGACGAAGCTGGGGGTGCCATTCTCGCCGAGCGTGGACGCATGGTGCGCGTTGCCGGCATCGAGCAGCGTGAAGCCGCTGCCGTCGCCGTTCACGCGATACAGGTGCGTCTGGTACAGCTGTTCGCCGGCCTCACGACCCTGTCCCGACACCCACACTTGCTGCGTCGTGGAATCGATCGTGACGATGCTGTTGGCGTTCCACTGTCCCGTGGTGAGCGGGCGCTTCTCGCCGCCGTCGAAGCCGTACACGTAGTACATGCCCCAGCCGGTCTTCTGCGACCACCAGAGGAAGTCACCGCCTTGCTTCAGATAGGCGATGTTTTTCGGCTCGAGCGCGGCGCCTTCGATGGCGTCGGCGAGCAGCGACTTGATGGCGCCGGTGGTGACGTCCACTTCGATGAAATCGACGGCGCGCTGCGGCCGATCGCGACGCACCACACGCACTTTGTCACCGTTCACGGGCCAGTGCACGTTCATCAGCGACTGGTCCTTCCACTTCGCCACGTTGATCTGCTTCACGGCCTTCTCGCCGCGACGGAAGGTCCACAGTTCACTGCGCGTGACGTCTTCTTCGCCCGGCATGGTGTACTTGTAGTGGATCAGCACGGGGCGCGGCTGGGCGAGCACGTTCACGAGGAACAGGTCCTTCACCTTGCGCTGATCGCGGCGTACGAAGGCGAACGACTTGCCGTCGGGTGACCACGAGACGTTGGGACGGATGCGCTGATCGCGGTTGCTGGCGTCGTCGGTGTCATCCTGTTCGCCGTCGGTCTGCTGTCCGCCCCCGGCGAGCGCGGCGAGCTGGCGCGCGTTCTCCGTGGTGTCACGGTAGCCGAAGGAGTAGTCCATGGCCCCGTCGGTGCTGATCTGCACCGTGTCATTGCTGCTCTTCTCCACGAGGAAGAGATTGTGCATGCGTGCGAACACGAACGCCGAGCTGTCCTTGTTGTAGTTGCGGAACTCGCCGCGGGCACCGCCGCCGCCCTGTCCGCCACCACCGCCACCGCCGCCCTGCGTATTGAGCTCTTCGTCGACTGGCGGGGGCGCGTTGCGCACCACGCGGCCGTTCGACTTCAGCGTTTCCGTGGCCAGCGTCCATTCGTACCGCACGGTGTCCACGGTGAAGCGGAACGCCTTGTGGCTCTTGAGGAACGTGATGGTCTGGAAGGGCAGGTTGGTGGCGTCGTACGGCTTCTTGCTGAGCAACGTGAGCTGCTCGGCGAGCTTGGCCGGATCGAACAGCAGCCGCTTGGTGCCACCGGTAGGTGAGGGCACGAACAGCATGAAGCGATTGCCGTTCCGGTCCTTCCAGTTGTAGTACATCGAGTCCGTCTTCCCGAGAAAGCGGGGCTGCACGGCCTGCGTGTAGGTGATGGCGCGGAGCGCGGTGGTGCTGAAGCGATTGGCGAGCGTCCAGTTGCCCTTGTTGGCGCGACCTTCGTCGGCCTGGGTTGCCTGGGGGCCAAGCTGCGCCTGCGCGATGCCCGCGCTGGCGGCGCTGCTGGCGGCCAGCAGCAAGAGCATACCGGTAAATCGTCCGAAACGGCGCACGTCGTGAACCATGTCCTGCTTCCTCCGGAGGGCGAGAATGGCAGTTCCACGAATCGGACTGCCAACGAGAGATTTACTCTCCGGAAGCGATCGCCGTTGAGTCCGCAGCCCGATAATCATGGAAAGCGGGCGCCTGGGCTGGGAGGAATGTCGGTTTCCGGCGCGGCGCATCCCATCGAGATCGTCACCTGGTGCGTTGGTGTCCCCGACGGCGTCGCTCACGCACTCAGGTGCATCCGGGCATCCTGAAGGCGCCGATACGCGACGAATACGCCGTCGCCTCCTTCCTGAGATAGTCCCCCACGTACCAGATCGTGCAATCATCCACCGGATCGACCGCGGTCTGCGTGTAGTCTTCCCAGCGAAGGGTGGATTGTTGCGACGCTTCACCGTTCACCAGCCGTTGTTCACGCAGCGTGAGTTGGCCGAGCGGGTCGGACGGGAGCCGTCCGGCAAAGCGCTGGCCAGCGAAGTTGGGGGTGCCGCCAAATGAATAGCCGATGCCGATGTTGCCGCGCGCATCCATGGCCGGGCTGGCCATCCAGCGAAAGAAGCTATCAGGTGCGTAGGTGCCCTGCTGATGCAGCCGTAGTGTCCGCGATCGATCGCGCGCATCGAGCCGAAGTTCATACCAGCGCACCCCGCCGCCGCCCGCTATGGAATTCACCGAGTGGACTGCCACGATTGACTCGCGGTTGCCGATGCGCCGATACACCACGCGTGCCATCAGCTTATCGCCTTGGGCATCGAGCTTGCGTTCAACACCCGGTTGCGGCACGCAATTGGTTAACTGTCCGTCGCAGAGATAGTGATACGGCGCGACGGGAATCTTCACGGGACCCGTCAGTGTCGTCTTGGTCGGGTCGGTCCAGTCCACGTGATACGACCACGCATAGATGCCGTCGTCGTCCATGATCTTCTTGAGCTGCGAGCCACCGGCGGCGAGCATGATGTTGGGGGCGCCCGCCGGCGGCCGCTGTTGTCCATCGAGGTCCACGTTGTTGAGAAAGTTCACGCCATCCACCACCACGCACTGCTCGGTGGTACTCTCACCCCTGAGCATGCGCGCGCGATCCACCACGCACGCGTGCTTCTC
>CAMBRJ010000094.1 GCA_945870175.1 Gemmatimonas phototrophica | reverse complement strand
CGATTTGCAAATCGCGTCATATCTCCCGCAGGGCGCCGCCACCAACATGTCGTACGCGAACACGTTGGCGATGCTGCCGGTGTCGCTGTTCGGCGTGTCTGTGGCCGCGGCGGCACTGCCGGAGTTCTCGCGTGACAGCGGAACACTGGCGCTCGACGCGTTGCTCGAGCGCCTTCGCGGCGGCTGGCAGCGCATCCTCTTTTACATCGTGCCCAGCGCGGTCGTCTTCATAACGCTTGGCGATTATTGCGTCGGCATCTTATATCGCGCCGGGCGATTCGGCGCCGCCGAACAGCAATCGGTGCATTGGGTGCTCGCCGCGTATGCCGTCGGACTCGTCAGCTTCGGCTCGGTGAAGCTGCTCGGATCCGCATACTACGCGTTGCAGGACTATCGCACGCCGCTGCGTGCGTCGATCGCGAGCATCGTCGTGTCCGCCGCGGTATCGATCGGCCTCGCCATACCGATGCGTTCACTGCCCATGGCCGCCGCCGGGATCGCGCTTGGCTCGGCGATGGGATCGTATGTGAATCTGGCGATTCTGTCGCGCGGGCTGCGGACGCGACTCGGCACGCTGTACACGCCGGCGATGTGGCGGGGCACGCGGCGCATCGTAGTTGCCGCGTCGGCGGCCGGCTTGCTATCGTCGTTGCTACGACTTGCCCAGGAGCGATGGTTTCCCGGCCTGCATCCCCGCATGGCGGGCCTGCCGGTGCTGGCGGGTTTCGGCGTGACGTATCTGGTGGTTGCGTGGGCCCTAGGCTCCGCCGAAGCGGCGCGTTGGCTGCGCCGCCCGGTGCGGACGGCGGGCGAGTGACTGCCGACCATGATCAACGGCTCAGTGATGCGTTGCTGGTTCCTGAGGACGACTGGACCAGGGCGGCCATCGCGCGCGGCATGCCGCCAAGCGTGGCCCAGAAGTTGCCGCATCTTCCCGAGTCGCCTGGCGTGTATCTCTGGAAAGATGCCGAGGGACAGGTGCTCTACGTGGGGAAGGCGAAGCGGCTGCGCTCCCGCGTGAAGAGTTATTGGGCCCAGGACCACCTGAGCAGTCCGAAGACGCGCGGATTGATGCGCAAGGTCAGAGAGCTCGATACCATCGTAGTGCCGAGTGAATCGCACGCGCTGATTCTCGAAGCGACACTTATTAAAGAGTATCACCCGCGTTTCAACATCGCGCTCCGCGACGACAAATCGTATCCGTACATCAAGGTTACGGTGCAGGAGCCGTTCCCTCGGGTGATCGTGACGCGCCGACTGCAGGATGACGGCGCACGGTACTTCGGTCCGTACACCGATGTCGGCTCGATGCGTCGCGCGCTGAACGTGGTGAAGCGGATCTTCACGGTGCGGTCGTGTCACTACAATCTGCCCAGAGAAGCGCCGGAACGGCCGTGTCTTGATTATTTCATCAAGCGCTGTCAGGCCCCGTGCGTGGGCTATCAGACCACGCAAGACTATCGCGCGATGATCGATGAGGTTGTGTGGTTTCTCGACGGGCGCACCAGCGACGTCGTGCGTCATGTGCGGGAGCGCATGACGGACGCATCGGAGCGTCTGGATTTCGAGCGCGCAGGGGAACTGCGTGATGCGTTGCGTCATCTCGAGAAGATGGAGGAGCCGACGGTTGTGCTCGAGGTTGAGGGTGGCGACCGTGATGTGGTTGGCTACGCGCGCGACGGCGAGGACGCGTGTGTCGTCATCATGCGGATTCGCGGCGGCAAGTTGCTCGCGCGCGACCACCGCCTCGTCGAGCATGCGGAGGACGAAGAGGATGGCGCGGTGCTCGGCGCCTGTCTCGCGCAGTGGTATCGCACCGCCGAGGCGCGCGCCGCCGACTTGCTCGTCCCGTTCGACTTCGAAGATCGTGGGTCGCTCGAGGCCTCGCTCGAGGGGACGACGATTCGAATCCCGCAGCGCGGACCACGTCGTGCACTCGTCGATCTTGCCGACAAGAATGCGCAGCATCTGCTCGAAGAGTTCAAGCTCGCGGCGCTCGAGGCTGATGAGCGCGCCGTCGATCCGGTATACGAGCTGCAGCGCGAGCTGGGCTTGCCTCGCTTGCCGCGCTCGCTCATCTGCTTTGACATTTCGCACGCGCAGGGCACCGATGTCGTGGCAAGCGCGGTGTGGTTCGAGAACGGCCGCCCGAAGCGGTCGGAGTATCGCAAGTTCAAGATCGCGATTTTTGAAGGCAACGACGATTTCAAGTCGATGCATGAAGTCGTCACGCGCTACTTCACGCGTCGGGTGGCCGAGGAGCTCGGGCTACCTGATCTGGCCGTGATCGATGGCGGCAAGGGACAGCTCGGTGCCGCGCGCGCGGCGCTCGATGCGCTGGGAGTCACGTCGATTGGTTTGATCAGTCTGGCCAAGCGCGACGAAGAGATCTTCCTGCCCGGCCGGCGTGATCCCGTGCGCCTGCCGCGGCGCTCGCCCGCGCTTCGGATGCTGCAGCAGGCCCGCGACGAGGCCCACCGCTTTGCCGTTTCTTTTCAGCGACAGAAGCGCGCGGCGCGTACGATCACGTCGGAGCTCCTTAAGGTGCCCGGCGTCGGCCCCACCAAGCGGCGGGCTCTCCTCACGGCCTTCGGGAGTGTGCAGGGAGTCCGCGAGGCCACGGTCCACCAGATTGCCGCCGTCCCGGGCTTTGGTCCTGGCTCGGCGGAGCGACTGCTCTCCGCGCTGGGCGTTCCCTCCCGCGTCCCTCCGGCGGATATTCTCACGGATCCGCCTTCTGATGTTCCTCTCGACTCGACTCTCGAATGACTCGTACGTCCTGGACTCTGCGCTGTTCCGCGTGCGACACCGCGGCCGAGCGTGATCGCGCCTCCGTGTGCAGTGCGTGCGGACAACCCCTCTTCGCTCACTACGCTCCCGTGCCGAAGGGGACGCCGCTGGCCGACCGCTGGGATGCCTGGCGGTATGCGCCGTTTATGCCGCTCGAGGCTGGCGAAGTGCCGGTGTCGCTTGGTGAGGGGCTCACGCCCATGATCGAAGCGCCCTCGCTGGCCGCCGCGACCGGCGTACGGCGTCTCTGGATCAAAGACGAGTCGCAGAATCCGACGGTATCGTTCAAGGCTCGCGGCATGAGTGCCGCGGTGACCCGTGCCAAGGCGCAAGGGTATCCCGGCCTGGTGGTGCCGACGGCGGGCAACGCCGGTGCGGCGCTCGCCGCCTATGGCGCAGCGGCCGGTCTTCCCGTACGGGTGTTCGCGCCGCGTACCACGCCGCGTCCGATTCTCGATACGATCGAGGCGCTTGGCGCCACGTTGGTGCGCATCGAAGGGCATATCGGCGACGCCGGCAAGCTCGCGATCGCGTATGCCGCCGAGTCGGGCTATTTCAACGTGTCCACGCTTCGTGAGCCGTACCGCGTGGAAGGCATGAAGACGATGGGCTTCGAAATGGCCGAGCAGCTTGGCTGGCGGGTGCCCGACGCGCTGGTTTATCCGACTGGGGGCGGGGAAGGGACGATTGGCATCTGGAAGGCGATCAATGAACTGATGGCCGGTGGATGGCTCCCCGACGGTGCCACGCAGCCCCGGTTTGTGGTTGCACAGGCCGCGGGATGCGCGCCGATCGCGCGCGCGTTTGCGGCGAACGAAGATCGGGCCACTCCCTGGATCGACCCCGTGACGTACGCCAGCGGCCTTCGCGTGCCGTCACCGCTCGGCGACCGGCTTTTGCTTCGCGTGCTGCGCGAGACGAACGGCATCGCGGGCACCGCGACTGAGGAGGCGATCCGTGATTGGACGCTGCGCCTCGCCACGGCAACTGGCATTGACGCGGCACCTGAGGGTGGCTGCGCCCTGTCCGTCCTTCGCGATGCCGTGACGGCGGGCACGCTCTCGGCCGATGCTGAGGTTGTGGTGTTCAATACTGGCAGCGGCGCGTCGTACCGCGCGTAAGCACGTGCGCCGCCTATTGTTCGAGCGGCCATTCGAGCTCGGATGGTACGGAATGTTCAGGTCCGACGGTGCGCTCAGGTGAACGAAGAACTTGGGCGCCCGTCGTGGTACAACGAGGAAGCAGCGATCACGGCACTTACGAGGAGCGTAGTTCATGAAGGCTCGGATGTGGACAGCGGTGGTGAGCGCGACGGTACTCAGCGCAGGGTTGCCGATGGCTTCCTTCGCGCAGGGCGCGTGCGAGATCAACGACAGCAGCCCGTTTCAGGTGAATGGCGCGAAGCAGTACATCATCGCGGCGGCCAATTCACGGCGCGCGGACGAGGTCCCCAAACACCTGCAAAACGCGATTCGTGTCCTCACCGATGACCCGTCGAAGATCAAGAACGACGCGGGTCGGCAATGGATGTTGCTGCGCGCGTACGCGCAGTGGCTGCAGCGTGAGAATGCGAGCTACGTGATGAAACGAGGCGATGTCGGCTTCACGCAGAATCCAGCCGGCTCACAAAACCTGCTCCTCGCCCTCGATTCAGCGGCGACGGTGATCGAGTCGATGCTGCCGCAGTGCAGGGAGAAAGTGCGCCCGTATCGCGCGCAGTTCTTAAGCGAGATCCTGAACAAGTCGATCGCCGCGATGGGCGCCGAGCGGAATGACTCGGCGTCGTACTTTGCGAACTTGGCGCTTCAGGTGGCAGGGGCTGATCCGCGTCCATGGAACGTCTTGTCGGCGGTGTACCAGAAGCAGAACAAGACGGACAGCGCGATGATCGCGATGGAGAAGGTGATCGCGCTTTCCGGCTCGGACACGCTGTACGCGAAGGTCAAGCAACAGAGCCGCTACAATCTGGCGGTCATCAAGCTGACCCGTGCCGAAGCGGAAGCGGCCGGCGACAAGAAGGACGCCGAGATCAAGGCGGCGCGAGCCCTCCTCGAGTCTTATCTCAAAGACACGCCGGGTGACGCCAATGCCGCGCAGGCGCTGGGGCGGGCGGTTCGACTATCGGGGGACACCGCGGCGGTGACGGCGATCTTTGTCGACATGGTGAATGCGCCGGACAAGTTTTCGGCCGACCAGCAGTTCGAGGCCGCGTCGAACGCGGCAGCAACCGGTCATGACCCGGATGCCGCCAAGCTGTTCGAGAACGGGCTCAAGAAGAATCCCTACCATCGTGTGGCGCTGTTGAACTACGCCAACGTGCTGTTCACGCTGAAGGACACCGAGCGCATGGGTCCGGTCGTGGCGCGCCTCATCGAGGTGGACCCCAACTTCGACCGCGGCTATCGCCTCATGGCCGGGCTGTGGCAGCTTCGGGCGCGTGCCGAGTCGGACGCGGCTAAGAAGAAGCAGGCCAACGACTCGGTATTGTTCTACCTCGACAAGCAGACCAAGACCAATCCACGGGTCGACATCACGTTGGCACAGAAGTCGGCGAACTCGTACTCGGTGCAGGGGACCGTCAACAACGAAGGCAGCGCGACGGCCTCGTGGACGATGAAGCTCGAGCTCCTCGATGTCACGGGCGCCGTGGTCGCGTCCAAGGATGTTGCGATCGGGCCAG
Source organism: Gemmatimonas phototrophica (assembly GCA_945870175.1). Taxonomy (GTDB): domain Bacteria; phylum Gemmatimonadota; class Gemmatimonadetes; order Gemmatimonadales; family Gemmatimonadaceae; genus Gemmatimonas; species Gemmatimonas phototrophica_A. The sequence continues at coordinate 3,237 of CAMBRJ010000094.1, read as the reverse complement.
TCGATGCGGGTGGAAACACCACCTTCTCTGTCAAGCTCGATGCGCCGAAAGCGGTTGCCTTTCGCTATGCTCCCCTCAAGTAAGTCCATGTTTTAAATTGACTTCGGGCCTCACAGCTCGTATATTTTCTCAAGTGGGCGGCAGCGCTAGGGTTGCCGCCCCTTGTCATCCGGGGGAAGGCCTTTGGGCCTCGTCCCCCGTTTTCGTCCCGGGTCATGGTTCGCGTCACGCGTGTACATCCAGGAAGCATTGCCGACGAGCTCGGCATCGTTCCTGGCACTGAACTCCTCGCCGTAAATGAACGGCCGTTGGAAGACTTCCTTGATTGGGAGTTCCTGACGGCCGATGAGGCGTTCATCGTGTCCGCGAGACTGCCCGATGGCTCGGAAGTCGAGTACGACATCGAGCGCGAAGGCGGCGAGCCGATGGGTGTGGAGCTTGCGCCGCCCACGGTTCGACGGTGCGCCAACCGCTGCGAGTTCTGCTTCATCGAAGGGCTCCCGAAGGGGCTTCGGAAGAGTCTGTACATTCGCGACGACGATTACCGCTTGTCGTTCGCCTATGGCAACTTCGCGACGTTGTCGAACGTGAAGGAGCGGGACATCGCGCGCATCCTCGAGTATCGACTGTCGCCGCTCTACGTGTCGGTGCATGCGACGCCGTGGGAAGCACGGAAGGTGCTGCTGAACAATCCGCGCGTCCCCAACATCGTCGAGCAGCTGACGCGGCTGGCCGAGGGGGGCATTCAGTTCCATGGGCAGATGGTCATCGTGCCCGGCCTCAATGACGGCGAGGTGCTGGAACAGTCGCTCACCGATCTCTGGAACCTCGGCGATGCGGTGATGTCCGTGGCCCTAGTTCCGGTTGGTGTGACGCAGTTCTCGCACCTGTACAACGGCCAGTCGATGGACGCCGTCAGCGCGCGCCTTTTGCTCGACACCGTGCATCGGTGGGCGGAGCGCGGTCTGGCCGAACGTGGCGACCGGTGGGTGTTCGGCTCCGACGAGCTCTATTTGCTCTCCGATGAGCCGCTCCCTGGCATGGAGCATTACGGCGACTTCTCGCAAATCGAGAATGGCGTTGGAGCCGTCACGTCGCTGCGGTCCCGTGTGCGCGACGGGCTGTCGCAATTGCCGCGCCTCGACGGCAAGAAGATCGGGATCGTGACGGGCGTGTCCATGACGCCGTTGATGCCCGAGTTGCTCGACCTGCTGCGTGAAGCCACCGGCGCCGAGTTCTCGCTCATCACGATGGAAAACTCGTTGTTCGGTCCGACCACGACCACTGCCGGACTGTTGGTAGGCGCTGATATACGCAAAGCGCTTGCCGGCCGGCACGATCTCGATCTCGCGCTCATTCCCGCCGAGTGCATCAACGACGATGGACTCTTTCTCGACGAAGAGTCGTTCGTGGCGGTGCGCGAATCGCTGCCGATGCCGGTATATCCTTCGTACGATTTCATAGACGCGCTGGTCCCGGAAGGTGACGCGGCGTTCCAACCAGCCGCATGAGTCTTCCAGTCATAGCCATCGTCGGGCGTCCCAATGTTGGGAAGTCCCATCTGTTCAATCGCATCATCGGCGAAGCGTCCGCGATCGTCAGTGAGGAAGCGGGAACCACTCGCGACCGCCATTTCGGCCAGGCCGATTGGGCCGGCCACCACTTCTGGCTCGTCGACACCGGCGGTCTCGTCGAGGACTCGAACGAGCCGATGGATGTCGCCATCCGCAAGCAAGTCATGCAGGCGATCGAAGAAGCCGATCTCCTGATGCTCGTGGTCGATGCGAAGGTGGGCGTGCATCCCAGTGACGCGCGCCTGGTCGACATCCTGCGACACGCCAAGAAGCCGTGGGTGCTCGTCGCCAACAAGGTCGATGATCCCAACAGCTCCGACTTCTACGATTTCTATCGTCTTGGCGTGACCGACGTGTATCCCGTGTCCGCCGCCAACGGCAAGGGCTCGGGCGACCTGCTCGACGCCGTGGTGGCGGCGATTCCGGAAACGGATGAAGTACCCTCCGAAGCGGTGCGCATCGCCGTGATCGGTCGTCCGAACGTGGGTAAGTCGTCGTTCGTGAACAAGCTGCTCGGTGAGGAGCGTCTGGTCGTGAACGACGAATCGGGCACGACGCGCGATTCGATCGACGCCCCGATGCGATATCACGACCAAGAGATCATCTTCGTCGACACGGCCGGCTTGCGGCGTCAGTCGAAGATCGACGACGGCATCGAGTTCTACTCGGCGCTTCGCACCCGCCGCGCCATCGACTCGTCCGATGTGTGCATCCTGATGGTCGACGCCACGGAAGGCTTGCAGAATCAGGATCTCAAGATCGCGACGCTGGCGTGGGAAGCGGGGCGTGGTCTGATCATGGTGATCAATAAGTGGGACCTCTACGCCGACAAGACGGACAAGAGCTCAGTCAAGTTCCGGAAGGACGCCGCCGAGAAGGTCCCGTATCTCGGTTTCGTGCCGTTCCTGTTCACGTCGGCGCTGACGGGCCAGCGTGTGAACAAGGTGCTGGATATCGCGCTCGAGGTGCAGGCGCAGCGTACGCGCCGCATCTCCACGTCGCAGGTCAATGACGCGCTGCAGGAAATCATCGCCCGACTGCAGCCGCCGCAAGCCGCGGGCCGAGAAGTGAAGTTGAACTACGCCACGCAGGTGGAGACCTCGCCACCGACGTTTGCGTTCTTCGGCAATCATCCGGAATTGATCCCCGAGAACTACATTCGCTTCATTCACAATCAGCTGCGTGAGAAGTGGGGATTCACCGGCTCACCGATGCGCATCATTATGCGGAGCAAGCGCGAGTCGTGAGTCCCGTATTCGCCCAGGCCGCGGCGTTACTTGCCGCGTACGTCATCGGCTCCTTTCCCACGGCCTACCTCGTGGGAAAGGCCAACGGCATCGACCTGCGAACGGTGGGATCTGGAAACCTCGGCGCCACGAATGTCTTTCGTACGCTCGGGTGGAGATGGGGGCTGCTGGTGTACGTCGTGGACGGCCTCAAAGGGGCGCTCCCAGTGTTCTGGCTGCCCGGCGCTCTCGGTATGGCGGCGGGGTGGCCCTGGGGTGTGGTCTTCGGCCTGCTCGCCATTCTCGGTCACGTGCGCCCCGTGTTCCTGATGTGGAACGGCGGAGGAAAAGGGGTGGCCACGGCGAGTGGGGTATTTATCGCCTTGGCCCCCGTTCCGGCGCTCTGTGCTATCATCGGCTTCGTGATTGCGGTCGCC
>CAMBRJ010000093.1 GCA_945870175.1 Gemmatimonas phototrophica | reverse complement strand
CGCCGATTACGTCGTCGTGCCGGCCGACAACGTGCGCGTCAGTCCCGACACCATCCCGTTCGAGGCGGCGGCGGCGTTTCCGCTGGCCACGCTCACGGCGTGGCGGATGATCGTGACCCGCGCGCAGGTGCAGCCGAGCGATCACGTGTTGATCTGGGGCATCGGCGGCGGGGTGGCGCTGGCGGCGCTGCAGATCGTGAAACGCATCGGCGCGACGGCGTGGGTGACCTCGGGGAGCCCCGAGAAGCTGGCCCGGGCGCAGGCCCTCGGGGCCGACCACCTCCTCGACCACCGGCAGCCCGACCTTGGGCGTGAGGTGCGCGCCCGGACCGCCAAGCGCGGTGTGGACGTAGTGATCGATTCGGTGGGTGAAGCGACCTGGTCGCAGTCATTGGTCGCGCTCGGTAAGCGGGGGCGCCTCGTGACCTGCGGTGGCACGAGCGGGCCGTTCGTGCAGCTCGACGTGCGTCGGATGTTCTGGAATCAGTGGACGCTGATGGGATCGACCATGGGGAATGACGCCGAGTTCGATGCGATGACGGCGCTCTTCCGAGAGGGCGACCTGATGCCGCCGGTGGACTCGGTGTGGTCGATCGCGGAGTCGGCCAAGGCCTTCGAGCGGCTCTCGTCGGGCGCGCAGTTCGGCAAAGTGGTCGTGCGGCTGTGACGGAAACGGCGCGCTTCACGCCGACCGAAGAAAAGGCCATGCGCGAGACCGTGCAGGGCGGGGAGATCCCCCGCTGTCCCCGCTGCTCGGTGCTCATGACGCAGCGGGCCATCGGTGGCGGGTCGTTCGGGTTGGGCTACCACCGGCAGCGAGAGTGGCTGCTCTGCCCACAGTGTCGCCGCAGCGTCATCTTTGATGTGAAGCGGGGAACGCGCCTGTAAGTCGGGGCTCCCCTCCGTCGTGACGACGGTTTCGCTAGTTTTCAGCAGGTCCGCAGGCATCCCCTCTCCATCTGACTTTGTTACCACAACAGTTTCCCGACTCTGTGCAGCTCGCATCCGCCGCGACGCAGGCCGACTCGGGTCAGTCCGCGCTGATGTCCACGTTCACGGAACGTCTCGAGCAGAGTTTCGCGCTGCTTGGCGAATTCCTGCCTGCGTTGTTCGGCGCGCTCGTCATTCTCTTCGCCGGCTATCTCGTGGCGAAGGTGATCGAGAAGGGCACCGCGCGATTGCTGCGCCGCATGCATTTGAATCAGCTGCTGGAGCGCGGCGGCGTGATGCACGCCGTCGAGCGTTCGGGTTCGCATCTGAATCCGGCGAAGGTCATCGCCAATTTGTTGTTCTGGTGCGTGATGTTCGCCGTGCTGCTGGTGGCGGCGAATGCGATCGGTCTCGAATCGCTCGCGAACGTGTTCTCCGAACTGGTGAGCTACATCCCGAGCGTGATTGCGGCGATCGTGATCATCATTCTCGGTATCGTGCTGGGCGGGTTCGTCGGTGGCCTCATCATGGCGTCGGCGGGCGGATTGCATGGGGGGCCGTGGCTGGCGCGGACGGGTCGCGCCGGCGTGATCGTGCTCGCGGTGTTCATGGCGTTGCAGGAGTTGGGCATCGCCACCGACATCGTCACGACGGCGTTTGCCATTCTGTTCGGTGCGGTGGCGCTGGCGTTGTCGCTGTCGTTCGGTCTCGGCAATCGCGAGCTCGCCGGCGAAGTCACGCGCGCGTGGTACCAGCGGTATCAGGTCGAGCGGCGCGCCATCGATGCCGAAGCGGCAGCCGATGAAGCCGAGGAGCTGGCCGAGGAAACATCGGAAGACGAGACCGCCGAGATGCCGATGCCCGAGCCACCCGTGGCGGCGATGACGCCGGTCACCGTCAATAGGCGACCGTTCGAAGAGCGCACGTCTTGATCTCGGTGAAGGTTCGGTTGTTGGTTGGACTGCTGTTGGCTCCGCTGGTTGGGGTGGGCGCACAGGCGACAGCGAAGGTGAAGGCGACGGCGAAGCAGGCGGCGGTGCCCGACAGCGATGCCGTCGCCACGGCGTATCTGGCCGCGGAGACGCGCGCGTACGCGCAGCAGCTGACGCAGTTGCGGCGGGCGTATCTCGCCCGGGCCTCGTGGGCCGATCTCGGCGACCGGTGCAATCCGGGCGCGTTGCGGGTGTTCACGAAGGACACGACCCCCGCGTTGCAGGCGGCGCTGCAGGCGACCGTCGAGCGGATGGAGCAGGCGATCGTGCTGCAGGGCGCCGGCCAGTCGTTGGCGACGCCGGAGGCGCGGGCCCTGCTGCGTGTCGTGGTCGGGTGGGAAGCCGGCATCGACCGGCCGCGGTGGGACGAGGACGGGGCTGGCGTGCATCGCGCGGTGGCTACCGGGCTCACGGGCGACGTGCCCGACCCGACCAAGCCAGGCTGCCTGCCGTCGCCGATCCAGAGCGACACCGTCACCTTCGTGGTGCCGGGCTTCGCCGAGATGGACTTCCCGAAGGCGCCGCGTCCGCGGGTGAAGGCGTACTTCGGGCCGGAGGGGCAGCAGCGGGCGCGCGACGAGTTCTTCACGGCGGTCGGCGCCAAGACTCCGAACGCCGACCTGTCGTACCAGGTGATCGCGCCGATGGTGATCTGGCAAGACTACGCGGTGGTCGGGGTGCATCGTCCCCGGGAGCGCGGCGGCATCGAGGTCGGCGCGGGCAGCAACGGCGGGGCGGCGTATCTGTTGCGCCGCGTCGGTGGCGAGTGGCGGCTGCTCGCGATCGTGCGCAGCTGGGGCTCCTGACGCCGGACGCGTTTGTAAGTCATTGAAATGTAGCAGGTTACGGCAGGCCAGCGGCGTTGTTTTTGCGCGTCGGGTCGTGTACATTTAAAGGCTGTCGATCACCGTTTCGGACCACGTTTCTCCTGCCCGACGACACATGACTGCACCGAACGCCCGCGAACGCATTCTGCCGCGCCTCATCGATGAGGAGGTGAAGGAATCGTTCATCAACTATTCCATGAGCGTCATCGTATCGCGTGCACTGCCAGACGTGCGCGATGGCCTCAAGCCGGTCCATCGCCGCGTGTTGTACGCGATGAACGAGCTCGGACTGTTGCCGGGGCGTCCGTTCAAGAAGTCGGCGACGGTCGTTGGTGACGTGCTCGGCAAGTATCACCCGCACGGTGACAGCAGCGTGTACGACGCGCTCGTGCGTATGGTGCAGACGTTCTCTCTGCGGTATCCGCTCGTCGACGGCCAAGGCAATTTCGGCTCGATGGACGGCGACAACGCGGCCGCCTATCGCTACACCGAAGCGCGACTGACGCGCATGTCGGTCGAGATGCTCGAAGACATCGACAAGAACACGGTCGACTTCGCGCCGAATTTCGACGATCGTCTGGAAGAGCCGCGGGTCCTCCCCTCGGGCGTACCGAACCTGCTGGTGAACGGGTCATCGGGCATCGCCGTGGGCATGGCGACGAACATTCCGCCGCACAATCTGCGCGAAGTCGTGACCGCCGTGATCGCGATGATCGACAATCCCGAGCTCGAAGGCGCCGCGCTGCGCGCAATTGTGCGCGGCCCCGACTTCCCGACCGGCGGCTACATCTACGGTCGCGCCGGCATTTCCGATTATCAGGACACAGGCCGCGGCCGTATCGTGATGCGCGCGAAGGCGGTCATCGAAGAGAAGGAGTCGACCGGTCGTTCCCAGATCGTGGTCACCGAAGTGCCGTATCAGGTGAACAAGGCGAAGCTGGTGATCGACATCGCCGAGCTCGTGCGCGACCAGAAGCTTACCGGCATCAGCGCGCTGCGCGACGAGTCCGACCGCGATGGTATCCGCGTGGTGGTGGAGCTCAAGCGTGACGCGATCCCGCGTGTGGTGCTCAACCAGCTGTACAAGCACACGGCGATGCAGAGCACGTTCGGCGTGATCATGCTGGCGCTCGTGCCCGACGTAAACACGCGTCAGCTCGTGCCCAAGGTGCTCACGCTGCGGCAGTGCCTGGGGCACTATATCGAGCATCGCCACGAAGTGATCGTGCGTCGCACGCAGTTCGATCTCGACAAGGCGCTCGAGCGCGAGCACATCCTCGAAGGCCTCAAGATTGCCGTCGACAACATCGACGAAGTGATCCGCATGATCCGCGCGGCCGACGACACGCCCACGGCGAGCTTGCAGCTGCAGGCGCGCTTCGGACTCTCCGAGCGGCAGGCGGAAGCGATTCTCAACATGCGCTTGGCCAAGCTCACCGGCCTCGAGCGAGAGAAGCTCGATGAGGAGCTCACCGAAGTGCGCGCGTTCCTGCTCGAGATGCGCGGCATCCTCGAGTCGCGTCCGCGCCGCATGGAGATCATGAAAGGCGAGCTGCTGAAGCTGATGGAGACGTACGGCGACGATCGCCGCACGGAGATCGTCAGCGACGACGGCGAGTTCTCGATCGAAGATCTGATCGCCGAAGAAGAGATGGTCGTGACCATCTCGCACAACGGCTATATCAAGCGCACCCCGCTGTCGCTGTACAACCGGCAGGGCCGTGGCGGCCGTGGCAAGTCCAGCGCGGATCTCAAGGAAAACGACTTCATCGAGCGCTTCTACGTGGCGAGCACGCACACGTACATGCTCATCTTCACCGATGACGGGCGTTGCTTCTGGCTCAAGGTGCACGAGCTGCCGCAGGCCGGGCGCAACACGCGCGGCAAGCCGATCGTGAACCTCATCAACGTCACGCCCGACACGCGCATCCGCGCGATCGTGCTCACGCGCGAGTTCAGCGACACCGAATTCCTGCTGTTCTGCACGCGCAAGGGTACGGTCAAGAAGACGGCGCTGTCGCAGTACAGCCATCCGCGCGTGAATGGCATCAAGGCCATCAAGGTCGAGGAAGGCGACGAGCTGATGGACGTGCAGGTGACGTCCGGCAGCAACGACGTCGTGCTCGCCACGCGCCACGGTCTCTCGGTGCGCTTCCACGAGAGCGATGTGCGTGAGATGGGACGCGACACGACGGGCGTGAAGGGCATCGAACTGCGCCCCGGCGACCAGCTGGTCGGCATGGTCGTGATCAAGCGCGAGGCGACGCTGCTCGTCGTGACGGAGAAGGGTCTCGGCAAGTGCAGTGAAGTGAGCGAGTACCGCGTGCAGAAGCGCGGCGGCAAGGGCATTCTCACGCTCAATCGCACCGCCAAGACCGGCGACGTGGTGGCGCTGATGGAAGTCGTGCCGGAAGACGAACTGATGCTGATGACGCGTCAGGGCGTGGCGATCCGTTCGCGGGTGAGCGAGATCCGCGTCACGGGCCGGGCGGCCCAGGGCGTCAAGCTCGTCGCGCTCGACGACCATGATGTCGTGCAGGCCGTGGCCCGCGTGATTCCCGACGACAAGGACGACGCGGACGGCGTGGCAGGAGCCGAAGGGGACGCCCCGACCGGAGAGCTGGCGCTTGACGGTGGTGGCGACGCGTAGATGCGTCACGCCCGCTGATCGCGACGGCTGATGTCCATCTCCCGAATTCTCGTCGCTGACGACGATGTGGCCGTCCTTGAATCCGTCACCTGGCTGTTGCAGGACAACGGATACGAGGTGATTCCCGCCAACGGCGGGAAGGCCTGTCTCGAACAGCTCGAGAAGCGCACACCTGATCTGCTCCTCCTCGACATCCTGATGCCGGATGCCGACGGATGTCAGCTGCTCGAGACGATCAAGAGTGAAGAGCGCTGGCGTGACTTGCCGGTGCTCATGCTGTCCGCGCAGCCGCCCGAAGACGCCTCGGTGTGGTCGTTGGGATTGGGGGCGGTCGATTTTATTCGCAAGCCGTATCGCCCGAAGGAGTTGCTGGCACGCGTGCAGGCGCAGCTGCGCAACGGCGCCATTCTGCGCTCGACCCGCATGGCGCTCGCGCGCACCGAAGAGGCGCTCGTGCGCGCGCAGCAGGATGCCGACAGCCGTCGCAAGCTCGTGGACATCCTGCACGAAGTCACCGGCGACCTCTCCGTCGCCGAACTCTTCCACCTGCTCGTGCGTCGTGCGGCGCGCGCGCTTGGCGTGTCGCATTGCTCGGTCGTGCTGGCACGACCGGGTGATGCGCAGGCGGTGGTCGTGGCGGCGTTCGAGAACCCGGGCTTGCAGCACCTCAGCATCCAGCTCGACCGCTACCCGGAACTGAAGGCGGCGCTCGAGTCGGGACAGCCGGTGCTGGTGGAAGATCTCGACACCCATCCGCTGTACGAGGGCGTGCGGCATGTGTGGGGCATCGAAGGCATCGAAGTCTCGATCCGCTCGGTGATCGCCCTGCCGTTCACCGTCGACCGCGGACAGTATGGCGTGTTCCTGGTGCGCCGTACGCGCGATCAGGATCGCTTCGAGCCGCATGATCTCGAATTCGCGCAAGCCGTCATCAACGCGGCCGTGGCGGTGATTCAGCGCGCGCAGATGGTCGAGAGCACGATGGCCGACAACGCGCGACTCGAGCAGCTCGCGCAAACCGATCCTCTCACCCAACTCCTCAACCGTCGGGCGCTCACCGAGCGCATCACGGCCGAGATGGAGCGCGCGCTCCGCTACGACTCCACGCTCGCGCTGTTGATGATCGACCTCGATCACTTCAAGCGGGTCAACGACACCTACGGGCACCTCGTCGGCGACGACGTGTTGCGCGATGTCGGACAGCTGCTGCTCGCAACCATCCGCGGCAGCGACATCGTGGCGCGATATGGCGGTGAAGAGTTTCTGGTGCTGCTGCCGGAGACCGAGGAGGTGGGCGCGGTGTCGTTCGCCGAGCGTATCCGCGCGGCCATCGAGGAGTATGAGTTCGCCCGAGGAGGCGAGCATCCGCCGCTCAAGCTCACGGCCAGCATCGGCGTGGCCGTGTTTCCGGCGGCCCGCATCGAAAACGTCGAGGATCTGTTCTCGCGGGCCGATGCCGCGCTCTATCGCGCCAAGGCCGACGGCCGCAATCGCGTGCGGCAATAGACGGTCACCCGACGCCTAGCGAGGGGTGTTTCGCCTGAAAAATTGCGGAACGGATTTGCACGGTAATGATGGAACGCCATCATAGCGACAGTGCTTTGGCCGTCTCATGACGAGCAGGACCAACACGCGAATGGGGGCGGCCTATATGGTCGCCCCCGTCTCGCATCTGCTGGCGGGTGTCGTGTTCCGCGTGTGGTTCAGTCGATCACGGAAATCGAGGACCCTTGCTCAAGTCGCTGCCGGGCGTGGTCTACCACGTTCTTTCCGCTGCGGTTGGGCACGGCGGCCATAAGCGTCCGCAGCCATGTGTCGTACGTGACGTCGTCCGCGATGACGAGGCGCCCCGCCAGCACGTAAGCGGTCACCGCATGCACCTCGCGCGCATCAGGAAGCCCCACCGACACATCCACCAACTCCCCCAACAGCGCCAGCGCAACTACGACGCTGCCCCGAAGCGCGTGCATCATCGCCGGCAATTCCTCGAGCAGCTGGTAGCACATGCGCGTGTCGCGCAGCACCTCACCGAGAATGCGTCGCGCGTCGCCCAACATCCCAGCTGTCTGCGGCATGGGGAACGCGCTGAAGATGTCGAGCATCGCATCCACCCGGTCGATGGCGCCGTCACGATGCGTGCGATGCCACGTCGGCTGGGGACCGAGGAACGGCACGCGGCGGGCGCGGGCCAGGACATGACGATTGTGGTCGTCCACTGTATGACCGAGCGCGCGACCGACCGCGTCGAGATACGGCCGTAGCTCGTCCACCGCGACCATGGCGCCCTCGCCGATGATGCGCGGGATCGGGGAGGGTTGTGTCATGCGCGCCATGAGCGATGGATGCCGCGCGATGCATTCCATCCCGTCGAGTTCTTCGAGCAGCACGCCAAGCCGGCGAGCGCGACGCTTGCCGCGTTTGGCCGGCGCGTCGGTCCGCGCGGCCGCGGCGCGCGCCCACGAGCGCAACTTGAGGACGACGGTCCGAGCACCCTCCACTTCGGTGGCGATTCGCGCGCCCGTGAGGGCTGCCGCGTCGGCCGGCCAAGTGTCGCGGAGGCGTGTGCTGACCGCGGTGAGCACGAGATACTCCCGCGCGCTGGCGAGCATGGCATAGGAGGGGAGCCGTAGTCGCGTACTGCCCTCGCGCAGGTCGGCGATGCCGCGGAATTCGGTGGCGGGACGCAGGCATGTCGCGAGGTCGACGACCGTACTCCGAAAGCAGGCGATGGCGGCCGGCGGCCCAAGACAAAACCGTTCTTGCAGCCCGCCGACGCACGTGAACACCGTGCGGATGGCGTGCAGTCGATTCGGTTCGCCGGCATGCCGCGCGTCACGCCGGGCGCCGGGAAAGCGGCGCGCGCGGCCCAGATGGGGCCCGTACATCTGGGCCGCCGCTGACGCCGGATGCGCGTCGCACCAGACGCTCATCTCGGTGGCGGACACCGGCCACCCATCCAACGCCTCACTGCTCGCGCGGACGATGACGCGCATGCCTTCTGCCGTGCTTGCCGGGACTGGGCACGACACCGGCACATCGGCGGGGTACCACAGACGCTGCACCTCGCCGATGCTCGAGCGCGTCTCTTCCATGCGCAGCGGCTGCGTCCGCACTTCAGCGCGCGAGCGACGCTTGGGCTGTGCGAGACACTCAAGCATCGAGGAGACGTAGCGCGCGCGCACGCGTGCGTCGCGTCGACGCAGTACGCGGGTGATCTCGCGCGTGGTCGCCGGACGACGGTAGCGACGCCACACGGCGTTCACGAGCCGCACCGCGACTACGGAGGGTTCGTTCCGCGGGACGAGCAGGTATGGATGCGCGGGATGACACACATACCCAACACGAGGAAGCACGTACGCGCCCAGCAGATACCCTCGCGCAAGCACCTGATGC
>CAMBRJ010000092.1 GCA_945870175.1 Gemmatimonas phototrophica | reverse complement strand
CAGGACAGGCCAAACTCGCGCACGATCGCACGAACACCAGCCAATTGCAGTCCGTCTTCCTCGAACACGATGACCCCGAGCAAGGCACGCCCCACATCGTCGGGGAGTCGATCGGCGCGGAACACCTGAATCACAGGTCCCATGCCCATCGCATCGCGAAGCCGCGGGTGCGACCATCCGCTGCCCAGCGTCGGCTCGCTGTCGAAGCCCTTGGCCAGCACGGTGGTCAGCGTCGACGCCGACGCGCCGCGATAGCTCACCGGGGGCAGCTCACCACCGAAGCTGCGCTCGAACAGCGCCTGCCAGGCCATCGGACGGGCGCCCTGGGTACGCGTTCCCGTCGCCAGCACGATACGCGGCGATCGCGCGAGCACGTGCATGCGTTGGACCGCATCCTGTAGATCATCGAGAATGCGCGCCTCGCGATCGGGCGCCATTTCGGGTGGAGAATTGCCAGAATCATCGTCCATCCCCCAATCTTCTCTTCCGCCCGCGGCGCAGCCACCCCAAGTGACCCAGTGTTCACACTTTTTCTCGTAGTCTTTCTCGACCTGATCGGATTCGGGATGATCATCCCGGTGTTTCCGTTCTACGCCGAGCATGTCGGTGTCGCACCGGCGTCGGTCATCTTCTTCCTGGGGCTCTACTCCCTCGGGCAGCTGGTGGGCGCGCCGATCTGGGGCAGTCTCTCCGATCGCATCGGTCGTCGTCCCGTCTTGCTGATCACCTTACTCGCCAACGTCGGCGCCTCGGCGATGCTGGCCTTCAGCACCACCGGCACCATGCTGGCGATCTCGCGTATCGTCGCGGGGCTCGCCGCGGGCAACATCTCGGCCGCGTACGCCTACACGACGGACATCACAACCGATGCCACCCGCCCCAAGGCGCTCGGACTCCTCGGTTCCGCCTTTGGCATGGGCTTCATTCTCGGACCGGCACTCGGCGGTCTCCTGGCCGGTACCAATCCAGACGACGGCGCTGGCTTTGCCCGTGTGGCGTACGGCGCCGCGGTGCTCTCGCTCTTGGCCTTCGTGCTCACGCTGTTCCGCCTGCCCGAGTCGCTGCCGCCGGAGAAGCGCCGCGCCTCGACGACCAAGCGCGCCGGGATGGGCACCTACTTTGCCCGACCGGTGCTGCGCGATCTGCTCCTGGCAACAGTGATCGTGGTGGCGGCGGTCGCGCTCTTTCAAAGCACGCTCGCGCTCTTCACGGCCGATCGCCTCGGCGTCGGTCCGCGCACGCTCGGCTGGATCTACGGATTCGTCGGCGTGGTCTCGGTGGTCATTCAGGGTGGCGTGATCGGTCCGCTCACGCGGCGCTTCGGCGCCCAATCGCTCACGCGCGTCGGCGCCATCCTGATTGGTGTGGGCATGTGCGGTATTCCGTTCTCGCAGTCCATCGGCTGGCTGCTGTTCGCGCTCGGCATCTTCGGTGTTGGCTCAGCGCTGTTCAACCCCAGTATGAGCGGACTCGTGGCCACCGCCGCCGAACCGCACGAACGCGGCAGTGTGTTGGGCGCGTATCAGGGCGCCGCGTCGATGGGCCGAGTGATCGGTCCGTTCGCCGCCAGCGGCGTGGCCAGTGCCAGCTCGTTGTCGATCCCGTTTCTCGTCGGCGCCGTCGTCTCGCTGGGCGGCGCCCTGTTGATTCACACGCGCCCCAAGGCCAAGCCACCCGAATGATTGCCGCGGGTGGGGATACGAACGGAAACTAGCGTTTCCGTTCGTATCCCGGGGCCGACGCATGCACCGACGCCGCTGCACGCCGTCCGTAGATCACGCGGGAGGGCCGAACGTCACGGTGAGTTGGTAGGCACCCGTCCCGCCGCGTTGGCCAAGCGGCCCGTTCCACCCAAACGCTCTCAGCTCGAAAATCCCGCCGGTGGGAGAGACACAATGACTCAGTGTCAGTTGCGCATCGATGTTACCCGGCGCCACATCGTCGTTTTTCGTAAACACCGTGTTGGTAAAAGCGGACCCTAGCTCGATATACGGATCGAGAATTGACCCTGCTCCGGCCACCCGTTTCATGCTGATTGTGCAGGATTGGCCAGGCCCATAGAGCACAAATCGGTCAAATGGAGCTTCAGCGGTACCAAGTCGGCAGCTTTGATTGGTGATACTCTGCAACGTGACAATACTGCCCACGAGAAAAGGCGAACGACAGCCGTCCACATCCTCTGGCTGATAGAAGACGCCGAACCGATAGCTGCCCGTCTGACCCTGCGACAAGGGACTCACGGTCGTGGTCCCTTGAGGGACAAAGAAATCGAGTTCTAGCAACGAGTCCGACTTGGACGTGTACGTGCGCCACGATCCGACATGCAGGCCAACACTAGGAACGCTGGCGTTAATGACGACTTTCAGCACGCTACTTGGACCCGTGATCAAGTAATGGTCGAACAAATAGTCTTTGTAGTCTCGATTCTTGCAATCGTCGACCGCGAACGTGCCGGTCACGAAGGACCCCCAGGCCAGTCCGACCGGAGTACAGGGATTGGCCGCCACGGTCACCGGAACAGACGCCGTGAGCACGGTCGTGGAAAAACCAGCGCCGACGCCTTGTGCGGTCACCGTCACGGTGCTGACGCCTGGCGCGACCGCCCTCACGAAGCCGGTCGCGCTGACCGTTGCCACCGACGAAGCGCTCGACGTATAGGTATACGTCACGTCCACCGTTGAGGCACCGCGTGTGACGGCCGGGACCAGCGTGGCCGACTCACCAACCACAAGCGGCGCCGTGGTCGGAGCCACCGCAAGCGTCAGCAGGGCGGGCGGGAGTGGCAGCACGGTGATCGTCGATGACGCTTGTTGGCCACCGGAGCTGATGGCGGTGATGCTGGTGGTGCCCGGCGCAATCGCGGACACCTGACAACTGCCACCATTGGTTGCCGCGCTGGCAATAGAAGGATTCGCACTATTGCACTGCTGCAAGATCGGCGTGGGCTTCCCCCCCGCAATGACAACACCAAGCGTTCCTGATGTCCCGGCGGTGAGTGTCAGGCTTGGCGGCGCCATGGACATGGTGACCGGAACGACCGCCGTTACCGGATCGCCTCCAGCGCAGGCAGATGCCCCGAGGGCGAGGCACACGACCAAAAGGCGCTGCACGCGAGGCGCGCACCAGGCGGATATCAACGGAGAGGTGGGCAACGGATGAACCTGATGGTAAGGAGTGCGAGTCGACAGCGTGCTCATCTTTAGTATACCCACGAAATCCACCAACCGTTACCGACCGAACGGCTGCTCCAGGCTCGGCGACTGCGGCGTAAACAGCTCCGCGCCGGTCTCGGTGATCACCATGTCGTCTTCCAATCGGATGCCGAACTCGCCCG
Source organism: Gemmatimonas phototrophica (assembly GCA_945870175.1). GTDB lineage: Bacteria > Gemmatimonadota > Gemmatimonadetes > Gemmatimonadales > Gemmatimonadaceae > Gemmatimonas > Gemmatimonas phototrophica_A. Next base: position 5,495 of record CAMBRJ010000092.1, on the reverse strand, counting down.
GGATGTAGATGCCCGGTTCGTCGGAGAACACCATGCCGGGACGCAACGGCAGCGTGTTGCCACGCACGAGATAGGGCCACTCGTGCCCGTCCATGCCCATGCCGTGTCCCACCCGGTGACTGAAGTATTTGTAATCGGGCCCGAAGCCCGCCTCCACAATCACCTTCCGCGCCGCGGCGTCCACCGCCTCGCACGGCACCCCGGGCTTGGCCGCCGCCAGTGCCGCACTCTGCGCGCGATGTTCGATCTCGAACACGTCGTTCATGCGCTGCGTTGCCTTGCCCAGCACGAACGTGCGCGAGATGTCGGACGAGTAGCCCTCCACCTTGCAGCCGCCATCGATCAGCAAAATGCTCCCCTCCCGCACGACTTGCGGGGTGGCACTGCCGTGCGGCAGCGCCGAATACTTGCCCACCTGCACCCCCGCTGACCCCACGTAGCCCAGCTGCTGATGCGCGAGCTGCACGAGCTGCGCGAAGTCATCCTGCGTCATGCCTTCTTTCAGCGACTTGTACGCCGCTTCGTACGCCGCGAGCGTCACCGCGCTGGCATGACGCATGAGCGCGAGTTCGTGCGCGTCCTTCACGGTACGACAGCCGGCCGTAATCGGCGTGCCACTCACAACGGTCACGCCAGGCACGTGCGCCGCCCCGTCGGCGAACACAAAGCGCACCGTTTCCTCAGCGGCCATCGTGCACGTGGAGAGACCGCGCGAGGCCAGCGCCTTTCGGAGCAGGGCATACGGATTCTCGTGCTCCTCCCAAGCCATCACCTCGGCGTCGCGCCCCAGCGGTCCCAAGTGCGCCTGCTCCATCGCCCGTTCCTCTTCGAACTTGGGCGTGATCAGGAACGCCGCCCCCTTCACCGGAATCACCGCGGCCAGCAGCCGTTCACTGAGCCCCCACTTGATGCCGGTGAAGTACTCCATGCTCGTCCCGCCCGTCAGCATGAGCGCATCAATCCGCTGATCGCGCATGAGCTGACGCGCCTTCTCGAGGCGCCCTTGGCGTTCCGCCACCGAGATGGGCACGACCCCGTCGCGCATCGGGCGCAGCGCGCGGATGGCGGGGGGAAGTGCGGCGGGAGGCTGCGCGCCCGCGGTGGCCGGGACCGAGACCACCGCACCAACCGCGAGGGCGGAGGCGGATCCGAGAAAATCGCGACGCGACGGCATAGCTGACTCCGATATTGAGATGGTCCGAACTGTTATACCTTCAATAGCGTTCGTACGCTCGAACGTCGAGTCCCAGTGCCCCACCGGTTTTCAAGGCGGACAGCTCCACCCTTGTCCGCGCCGCTTTCATCATTGTGAGGATTTCGTGCTCCTTCCCATCCTTCGGCGCACTGCGCTGGTAGGACGACGCGTCACCGCCGCCATGTTCGGGCTGGCGTTGTCGATCGCCGCGGCCACTCCGCTCGCCGCCCAAGCCACCGGTACCATCGTCGGTCGCGTGCTCGATGGCGACAACGGCCAGCCGGTCGCCGCCGCCCAAGTCACCATCTCCGGCACCCAGCTCGGTCGTGCCACCGGTGACGACGGACGCTTCACGCTCGCCAACATCCCCGCGGGCCCGCTCACCGTCACCGTGCGTCGTATCGGCTTTCAGCAGCAGTCGCGCGCCATTACGCTGGCCGCCGGGGCATCCGTCACCGTCGACTTCACGCTCACCAAGAGCAGCGTATCACTCGCCGGCGTGGTCGTCACCGCCACCGGTGAAGAGCGCAAAAAGGAAGTCGGCAACGCCATCACCACCGTCGGCAGCGCCGACTTCGAACGCGGTGCCGTCGCCAACACCCAGCAGATTTTGCAGGGACGCTCCACCGGCGTCACCATTCAGGCCAACGGCGGCGGTCCCGGCTCCGGCGGCACCATCCGGTTGCGCGGCGTCAACTCGATCACGCAGGGCAACCGCCCGCTGATCTACATCGACGGCATCCGCATGTTCAACGGCAACTCGCCCACCGGCGTCTCCTCGCGCCAGTCCGTGTCGCCGCTCAACGACATCGCCGCGGCGGACATCGACCGCATCGAAGTCGTGAAAGGCCCCGCCGCTACCACGCTGTACGGCACCGAAGCGTCCGGCGGCGTGATTCAGATCTTCACCAAGCGCGGCCGCGAAGGCCCCGCCGTGTGGACACTCGAAGCCACCGCCGGCATCAACAGCATGGGCGACTTCGGCCCACGTTCCGATCCCACGCGCATGTTCATCCGCGAATGCCGCGGCCCGAACATGGTCGATGCCAACGGCGTCGCCTTCGAAGACGCCACCTGCCCCGAAAGCGGGTCGTGGCTGCAGAATGGTTTCCTGGGCCGCTACTCGCTCGGCGTGCGTGGCTCGGGCAGTGGCATCAACTATGCCATCTCCGGCAACCTCGAGAACGAAGCGGGCGTCCTGCGCGTCGGCAGCAACAAAACCGGCGGTCTGCGCGCCAACATCGGCTTCGCGCCCAGCAAGACGGTCACGCTGGCCCTCAACACGTCATGGCAGCGCCGCAACACGGCGATGGTGTCGGAAGGCAACAGCGCCGACGGTTTCCTGCTCAACGTCTCGCGCGGCCCCGGCTCGAACTTCAGGGGCACCGGCTGCAGCACGGCCACGATCGCCTGCGTCCTCAACGACACGATCTTCTCGAAGTCCAACACCATCGGGGGCGATCATTTCATCACCGGCGGCACCGGCACCTGGAACCCCACGGCGAACATCAGCAACCGCCTGTCCGTCGGCATCGACTACAACAACAACGACATCCGCACCATCAATCCGTTCGGCTTTCTCCGCACGCCGACCGGTGTGTATTTCCAGACGCTCTGGAACCGCCAGCTCATCACGGTCGACCTCGCGAGCAGCTGGAAGCAGACGTTCGGTAAGAACTTCTCCGGAACGTCGTCGGTGGGTGGACAGCTGTTCGACAGCCGGCTCAACTCCACCGACCTGCAGGGCGACAACTTCGCCGGCCCGGGTCTCCCCACGCTGATCTCCGCCTCGCTGCGTCAGATCGTCGACGTGAATCAGCAACGCGTCATCAACGCCGGCTTCTTCGCGCAGCAGATGATCGGCTGGCGCGACCGACTGTTCGTCACCGCCGGCGCCCGCGTCGACGGCAATTCCGCCTTCGGTTCCGGCTTCGGCTTGCAGACCTACCCGAAGCTCAGCATGTCGTACGTGCTCTCCGATGAATCGTTCTGGCCGTCCAACCTCATCGAGACCTTCAAGTTCCGCGCCGCTGTCGGTGAAGCCGGCAAGGCGCCGGGTGCCTTCGACGCCACGCGCACCTGGAACCCGATCGCCGCCGAAGGTGGTCTCTCCGGCTTCACCCCGGGCCAGCTCGGCAATCCCAACCTCGGCCCCGAGCGCACGCGCGAAACAGAACTGGGCTTCGATGCCGGATTCTGGGGCGGACGCCTCGGTGCCGTCTTCACGTACTTCAGCGCGCGCACCAACGACGCCATCATCAACGTCGCCTATCCGCCGTCACAGGGCTTCTCCAGCAACCAGCCGGAAAACGTCGGCATCATCTCCAACAAGGGCATCGAGGCGCAACTCACGGCATCCTTCGATCCCACCAGCTGGGCGCATCTCGAAACCCGCCTGCAATACACGCGCATCAAGGGCGAAGCCATCGACCTCGGCGGTCGCGTCCTCACCATCGACGCCCTGTCCCGCAGCTACGTCCAGGAAGGACTCCCGCTCCCGGCCTACGTCGGACTCAAGGTCCGCAACCCGAACGAATTCGCGGCGGCGATCGTCGACACGAGCAAGTTCCTCGGCCAGACCTTCCCCGACCAGATCATCAATCCGTCGCTCACGCTCACGCTCTTCAAGAACGTCACCATCGATGCCGTCGGTGAATTCCAGAAGGGTGGACACCTGCTGAACGGCACCGGATTCCAGAACGCTGGTCTCGGCATCTGGCAGCCCTGCTTCGCCGCACAGAAGGCGCTGCGTGCCGCCGCGGCCGGCGACGCCGCAGCGCTCGCCAGCGTGAACGCGCAAGACCGCATGCGCTGCTCCATCGTGGCCGCGCAGCGTGACTACAGCTACTGGGTGGAAAGCGCAGACTTCTTCAAGCTCCGCAGCGTCTCCGTCTCGTACGACGTCCCCAAGCGCTTCGCCCCCGGCGCCCGCAACATGACCGTGTCGCTCGCCGGACGGAATCTGTTCGTGAACACGGACTACACCGGCTCCGATCCGGAAACGGCCGACCAGCGGACCAGCACCTTCTCGCGCCGAGACTACTACAACTTCTCGACATATCGCACGTTCTTGTTCAGCGTGAGGACGAGCTTCTAATGCCCACTATGACTGCCCTCTCCCCGATGACCCGCCGCGCCATGCCGGCGGCCGCCATCGCCCTCGCCGCCCTCCTCGGCGGCTGTGACTTCAATGTCACCAATCCCGGTCCGCTGCTCGACGATGACCTCAACAATGCCAGCGCCATTCCGGCGCTCGTAAATGGCATGGGGGGTGATCTCTCCAACGCCATCGGCAACTACCTCACCCGTGGCTCGCTCGCCGCGCTCGAGTTGCGCCACTCCGGCAACTTCGCCGCCGAGCGCCGGTTCGCCGCCGGCACGATCGGCCCCGAAGACGTGAACGGCGACTGGGCACGCCTGCACACCGCACGCTACGTGGCCGAAGCGGGGCTGGCGCGCATGAAGACCGTGCTCGGCACCGGGTTCGAAACGAACGCCAGTACCCCACGCGCCTACCTGTACGCCGGCTTCGCCAATCGCTTCCTCGGCGAGAACGTGTGCAACGCCGTGTACGACGGCGGACCGGCGCTGCCCAACAGCTCGCACTTCGTCCGTGCCGAAAGCCTGTTCACACGGGCGCTCACCATCTCGCGGGCGCTCAACAACACCGCGCTCACCAACGCGGCGCTCGCCGGCCGGGCACAGGTGTACGCCAATCAGGGCAAGTGGACGGAAGCGGCGGCCGACGCGGCGCTGGTGCCGACCACCTTCCGGCACAACGCCGTCTTCTCGCTCAACACCTCGCGCGAGAACATGGACTTGGCCGCCCAGACCATCACCCGCCGCGAGGTAACGGCGTGGAACACGGTGTGGGTAGCCGATCGCGATCCGCGTGTGTTGTACGACACCGTGAAGACGGGCTCGACGATCACCAAGGGTCAGGACGGCGCCACCAACTTCTTCCGCCAGAAGAAGTACATCACGCTCGGCGATCCCGTGGCGCTCGCCAAGGGCACCGAGATGCTACTCATTCGTGCCGAGGCCGCGCTGCGCGCGAACGACGTCACGAATGCGATGCTGTTCATCAATCAGGGTCGCATTGCTGCAACGCTCGCGCCGCTCACCGCGACGACAGTGGCCGACGCGTATGTGCACCTCATGCGCGAACGTGGCGCCGTGCTGTGGCTGGAAGGCCGTCGCCTGTTCGACCTCAAGCGGTGGCTGGCCGAAGGACGCAATACCACGCTGCAGGGTCGCAGCACGTGCATCCCGATCAGCCTCGAAGAGCGCGGTGCCAACC
>CAMBRJ010000091.1 GCA_945870175.1 Gemmatimonas phototrophica | reverse complement strand
TGACTGTTCTTGTCACTCACGTTCACGTACGTCTGCTGCCGGCCGTCGAGCAGCTTGATCTGGTATTGCGCAATCGGCGCGGTGTACGGGCGTCCGCTGCCGTACACGCCCACCGCCGACAAATCCCATTTGCCCAGCTGCCACGAGCCAAATCCTTTCAGCTCGTGCCGCTGATCGAGCGAACTCGGAAAGGCGCGGCCGCCGTCTACTTCGTCGAAGCGGTTGGTGGCCTTCATGAGGGTGTAGGCGGCCCATCCGGTCACGCTGCCGCGCTTCTTCTCGAGCAGAAACTCGAGTCCGCGGGCACGCCCGTCGCCGGTGAAAAAGAACGACCCCGTGTTCACGCCGAACGCCTGCCGGTACCGCCGCGAAAACAGCGTCGCATTCTCGAGTGTCTTGTCGTCGGCCTCGATGTTGAGCGCCCACGCGGGCCGATCGATGAGCACGCCGGCGATGACGTGCGTTGAACCCTGCGGCCGCAGCGTGGTGTCGGCCAGCAGCCAGAAGTCGCGACTGCCCTGCAACACATCTTCGTTTTCCACGCGGTTCACGAACTGGTGATAGCGGCCCCACGCGCCCTTGAACCGCAGCGACGGTGTGACCTGCCACCCGGCGTTGATCCGCGGCTCGACGAAGCTCGCTCCCGTGGCATCGTACTGCGTACCGCGCACGCCCGTGGTGAGGTCGACCGCCGAGACGGGCGTCCACTTGTGCTGCACGTACGCCGCGCGCGTGGACGCCTCGCCGTTGCGGATCGTGTTCCGACGGCTCTGCACCGTGTCGGTGGTGCCCCCCACCGCGAACTGATACGTCACGGTGTTGCGGGTACTCCAGATGCCAAACTCGAGGCGCGACCACGCGGCGAGATCGATGATATTCTCCAGACGCACCGTCTGATCATCCACCGTGTTCGTTTCGGTGAACCCGAAATTGAAGCGCGCGCCCCCGTTCGGGAGGCCGCCGCTGGCCGTGCGGTTGCCGTCGCTGGTGTATTGCGAGCTCGAGACAATGAGGTCGGATGATAGCCGCGACGACCACTGCCGAAACCAGCGACCGCTCACGCCCATGTTCTCGGCGATGGTGAGATCGTTGAGGGTCGGCGTGGCGTCGCTGGGCGCTCCCGTGGGCGAGGCCGGATTGAAGCGCGAGAAGCCGCCGCCGACCGATTGCGACTGGTCGAGATTGTCGAGGCCGCGCAAGACGCTGATCGTCGCGACGTCTTTCGACGATGGGCGATACGTCAGCTTCGCGTTCAGATCGTAGAAGTAGAAACTGGGATCGACCTGCGCTTGCTGAAACCGGCCGCCGCCGCGCCGTCCGCCACCACCGAAGCCGACCGGCGCCTGCGTCTGCGCGCTCGATCCCTGTCGCGCGAAGTCGAAGAGCTTGTTGTAGAGACCACTCTTGATGACATCGGTGTACGAGCGACGGCCCGACAGCAGCAGGCTGCCGCGGCCGAGGGGGATTTCCACGACGCCGCGCGCGCTGAGCAAACTCGCGCCGCCGCTGGCGCGGAAGTGATGCTCGTCGCCTGCCTTGCCGGTAAGGTCGATCACCGACGACACGCGGCCACCGTAGCGCGCCGGGAAGCCGCCGGCGTACAGCTGGATGTCTTTCAGCGCGTCGGTGTTGAATGCACTGAACAACCCGAAAAAGTGATCCACGTGATACACCGTGATGCCGTCAAGCAGCACGAGGTTTTGATCGGGGGTGCCGCCGCGCACCGACAGGCTGGCCCCACCGTTGCCGGCGCCGGCCACACTGGGCAGCATCTGCAGCGTGCGGAACACGTCGGCCTCGCCGATCGACGGCATCGCCTCGACCTGCGCCGTCGAAATCGACTGCACGCTGACGTCGCGTCCGATGGCGACCACCGTGGGCGACTGGTCAGTGGCTGATCGCACCGTCGCCGTCGACAACCGCACGACGGCCTTGGTCAGGATCACCGACAGTGGCCCGCCTACGGTATCGGCGCGCAGCGCGAGCAATCGGGAGGCGTACCCCACGTACTGTACCCGCAACGTCTGTGGATCACCCGGCACGCCGAGGAGCGCGAAACGCCCGTCGGCGTTGGTCTGCATGGCGCGCGGTGAGCTCACGAGCCCCACGCGCGCGTTCGGGAGCACTTCGCCGGTCGCGGAGTCCCGCACGACGCCGGTGATGGTGAACGTGCGCGGGGCGGCGCCACTGCGCACGGGGGCGGGCTGTGCGCCGACCAAGCGCGGCGTTGCCGCCACACCGAACGTGGCCAGCGCCATAACCGCCGCCACGAGGGTGGGCGGGACGGCGGGCGGGAGGGGGGGAACGGCACGGATTGTCATGGTGCCCATGACACCCGTCATACCCGCGACCCTACGTCGGCCGCACCTTTTGGCGGTTCGTGCGGTCGGCGATCAGTCCACGATGAACAGCGTCGCCCCGCCAGTCGTGCGCGAACGATGCGGTTCGGCGTGGTCCGCCACCTGATAGCTCATGCCCGGCGTGAGCTGGACGACACGCCCATCAGCCAGCTCGGTCTCGAGCACGCCAGCGAGACAGAGCAGAATGTGCCCCTTCTCGCACCAGTGATCGGCCAGGTAGTGCGCCGAGTAGTCGACCATGCGCACGCGGACGTCGCCGAAGTGTCGCGTGCGCCACGTCGCCGTGCCGGAGGTGCCGGGGTGCACGGTGGGTTCGACGGTACTCCAGTCGGTGATACCGAAGGGGATGTCGGTGAGCTGCATATCGGCGGTGTGGTGCACTGGTGGACGATGACGGGCGAGGCGGCTGCGAGGCGGTCAGCAACTGTTGCAGTATACACGCCTGATCAGCCGCCTCGGCGTTCGTGGAAGTGCTCGTGGTCGGTGTTGGCGCCGGCCGCTATGTTCTCCTCGGTACTCCTCAGCGCTCGGGACCACGACCGGCGCCGCTCTTCTCGAGAGATTCGATATGCCCTGCTCCCTCCATCGGCTCATGCGTGCCATGTCCGCGTGAATGGGCACGCCAGGCGGCCACGCCGTCGCGGCGTCGGTGAGCCGTTTATGGCTTGCGCTGGTGCTGCTGTCGGTCACGTGGGTGCAGGCGGCGCTGAGCCAGAGCCCAGCGACCGGCGTCGCGCTGTCGGGCAAAGTGCAGGACGCGGAGACCAAGGCCGCCCTCCCGTTCCTCACGCTGCAGCTCCAAACGGAACGAGACAGCGCGTTCGTGGGTGGGCGGCTCACGAACGCGCAGGGCGCGTTCACGTTCACGGGGCTCAAGAAGGGCACCTACGTGCTGCTCGTTCGGTCCATCGGCTACCAGCCCGTTCGTCAGCGCGTGCTGATCGGCGAACTCAGTGCGTTCCTCGACCTTGGCGCGATCCTGATGATGAAGGAAGCGCGCACGCTTGGCGACGTGGTGGTGACGGCCAATGCTGACGCGGTGGCCAGCACGATGGATCGGAAGACGTTCACCGTGGCCGACAACATCAGCCAATCGGGTGGGTCGGTGCTGCAAGCGATGTCCACCGTGCCGGGGGTGACGATCGGGCAGGACGGCAAGGTGCAGGTGCGCGGCAGTGACAAAGTGGTGGTGCTCATCGATGGCAAGCAGACCGCGCTCACCGGCTTCGGCTCGCAGAACGGCCTGGATAATCTTCCGGCGTCGGCGCTGGAGCGCATCGAGATCATCAACAACCCCTCGGCGAAATTCGACGCGAACGCCAGCGCCGGGATTATCAACTTGGTGTTCAAGAAGCAGGAGCAGCAGGGGTTGAACGGCAAGCTTGGGCTTATGGGCGGGGCCGGCGCGCTATGGGTGAAGCAGGAGAACCTGCCCACTATCCGCCCGCAGTATCAGGGCACGCCGAAGTTCAATCCGTCGGCCGCGGTGAACTATCGTCGCGGCGCCACGAACAGCTTTCTGCAGGCGGATTGGCTCTACTCGCCCACGCTCAACAAGAACGAGTTCTCCACGCGCACGTACGACGACGGCACGGTGATCACGCAGCAGGTGAAGCGTAATCGGCGCACCGACTACGCCACGCTGAATGCGGGCGTGGACCATGCGTTCGACGAACGTAATACCGTGACGGTGTCGGGGCTGTTCAACCGCGAGAAGATTCTTGATAACGGCGACAATCCGTACTTCAGCGGCTCGCTGCAGAATCGCTACCGCCTGTGGCAATTCCTCGAGGACGAAGTGAAGTACACCGCGTTCGCGACGGCGGTGCTCACGCACAAGTTCACCGAGCCCGGGCACACGCTCGCGTTCACGGGGAACTATTCGTTCCATCGCGAAGACGAGAAGTACTTCTTCACGAACACGGTTCCCACGTTCGTCGGCACCGATGCGTTCACGTTGCTATCCGACGAGCACGTGGTGGATCTCAACGCGGACTACATCAAGCCCTTGCGACAAGGGCGCGTGGAGGCCGGCTTCAAGGGACGGTACCGCTCGATCCCGGTGAACATGCAGTTCTTTGCGGGCAAGAACTCACCGCTCGACACGGGCGCCGGCGGCTGGGCCACGTATCGCGAGACCATTCCCGCGCTGTACGGCACCTACGTGTTCGAGAGTGAGCGTGTTGAGCTCGAGGGTGGTGTTCGGTTCGAGGGGGTGCGCGTGGACTACGACGTAAATCCCAATCACAACACCTACGCGAGCGACGGCTACCGCTACTTCCAGCCATTTCCGAATATTCGAGCGGCCTACAAGTTCGATGACGCCAACAAGCTGTCGCTGTTCTTCAATCGGCGCGTGGATCGGCCAAACGAAGTCGACATCCGCATCTTCCCCAAGTACGACGAGCCGGAGCTGATCAAAGTCGGTAACCCGGCGTTGCAGCCGCAGTATTCCACATCGGCCGAGTTGGGCTACAAGACCAGCTGGTCGAAGGGCAGTGTGTACGCGGCCGCGTATCACCGCATCGTGGACGGCACCATCACGCGGATTGCGACGCAGGTGCCAGGGAGTGTCCTGCTGTACAACGTGTTCCAGAATGCCGGTCGCAGCTGGAGCACGGGTTCCGAGCTGGTGTGGCAGCAGACCGTGTCGCCAACGCTTTCGCTGAGTGGCAACGCGAGCGTGTATCGCAAGACCTTCGACGCGTTCTCGGTCGTGAACCAGTATCCGGTGCCAGTCAGCTACGCATCGCCGCGCCAGCACCTCACGTCGGGGAACGTGAAACTGAATGCGGTGGTCAAGCTGCCGTTCGCGTGGCAGACGCAGCTGTCGAATGTGTATCTCGCCCCCGATCTGCTACCGCAAGGGCGCATCGAGAGCCGCTATTCCCTCGATGTGGGCACGAAGAAGAGCGTCCAGCAGGGCCGCGGTGAGATCGTGGTGAACGCGACGGATCTCCTGAACACCATGCAGCTCCGGCGCACGATTCGCGGATCGGATTTCCGTATGGTGAGCACGGACTACCTGGAGACGCAGGTGGTCCGCGTGGGCTACAACTGGAAGTTCTAGGCGGGTCGGAGCGCGCGATCCGTCAGCGAAGGATGACCTCGATGCGCTGTTTGCGCATGCCGCGTCCTCAGCGGTGCGGCGAATCGGTCATGTTCGGAACCCGCGGCGAATGATCCGATGCGGCGTCCGTGGCGACATCGGCGGGCGCGTGCCGCACCGCCGGCCGCTCGTCACCAGCCACGTCGCGAATCGGAGCGCCGGGCAGTCGCGTCAGCCGCACCGCCGTGCCCACACCGGACACCATCAGCGATCGTTTGCCTGGCCCAGGCACTTCGTCATACGAGAAACGCACATCGAGGACGGCGTCGGCGCCGGCCTGACGCGCCTGCTCGCGCAGTGCCAGCAGGATCCCCCGCCGCGCCTCGCGCAACTCTTCCTGCGCCGACATGCTCCGGCCGTTCACAACGTCGGTGACGCCAGCGCCAAGATCGGGAGAAAAACTAAAGGCGAGCACATACTCGGCGGCCACGACGTCCAGCGTTTGGTGCACCGCATAGCCCGAGACGCTGTTCACGGTGGTCACGAGGATGAACGACGCAATCGGCCAGGGGCGCACGCGCAGACCGCGGCGGCTGGCTTCTTCGTGAATCGCCTGCCATTGGACAGGGCCCATGGCGTCGAGTGACTGAGGCGTCTCGTCGACGAGCTCCTGATCGGACATGGCCCGGGCGACGTCGCGTGCGTGGTCAAGAGCTTGCTGCATTGAACGCCTCGGGGAGATCCACCTCGCGCACGAGGCGCCATTGACTCGGAGGTGCAAGCTGTTCGTGCGACGACCATGGGGACAGGTGTGTGGCGTATCGCTTTCACCACGGCTTCGTATCGGCCTCACCGCCCTTGCCGTGGCGACACGGCGGCGTGGTGGTGACCTTCCCGGTCGATTGCCGTCGAGGCTGTCCGCGGAGCGAGCGCGGCGTCATTGCTCAGAGCCGCAGGCACCCGCGGAAGCCTCTGGCCGCGTAATACGACGACGCGCCGTTGTGATACACGAACACGGTGTCATAGCGACGATCGCCGAAGAGCGCACCGCCGAGTGCCCGGATATGGGAAGGCGTGCTGATCCAGCTCGAGGTCTTGGTATCGCAAGCTCCCAGTTGCTGGAGCATGCGATACTGCGCTTCGGTCAGCAGCGTGATGCCCATGCCGGCGGCCATCGCGACGGCGCTGTTCGCCGGCGCGTTCTCTTTGCGGGCGTCGAGCGCCTCCTGATCGTAACAGCAGCTCCGGCGACCGAGCGGGCTTTCGGTCGCGCAATCGCAGAAGGTGTACTCGGCGGCATCGTCCTCCATGCTGACGACGTCGGGCTCGCCGCCGGTCGCCTCCATCTCGCGCAACGCCGTCAAGGCGGCGGCATTCCCATCGAGTCTGGCGCGCACATCGGACCAGGCGATACCGGGGTGGCGGTGCGTGTGGCGCTCGAATCGCGCTTCCAGTGTCTGGAGTAGCGCGTCCCGTTCTGTCGTGTTCATGGTGAGCTCTCAAGGGTGTGCCGTTGTCCACTTTTGTCGTGTCCACTGTCCTGAATCGAGGATACGGTACGCCGTCGCGCGACCCACGGCAAATGCCAAGTCGTTGTGACGCAACGCACTTCGAGGCGGCACCGCGGCGGTACGAATCCTGCACCGCTCTCGTGGGGAGAGGTCTCTTCGTGTCCCTTGTCGGAGCGGCACCATGTCCAGAATTCCGTTCGTTCCACTGCTGGCGCTGTCACTCGCCACGGCTTCCCCCCTCGCGTCGGTCATGGCACAGGTGGTCGTGCCGCCGAGCAGCGACGTCATGGACGTTGAGCGATTCGCCGACAATCAACTCGACAATCTGGTCGGCCCGATCGCGTTGTACCCCGATGCGCTGCTGGCGCAGGTGCTAGTGGCGGCCACGTTTCCCGATCAGGTCGAGGATGCGGCGCGCTGGGTGCGTGAGCACGGCACGGCGGGCATCGACGAGCAGTCGTGGGATGTGAGCGTGAAGTCGGTCGCGCATTACCAGTCGGCGCTCAACATGATGGCCGACAGGGGAGACTGGACGGCCACGCTCGGTCGCGCCTACGCCTATCAGTCGAGCGACGTGATGGCGGCCGTGCAGCGCATGCGCCGGCTGGCCGACACGCAGGGCAATCTCGTGTCGACGGCACAGCAGCAGGTGGTGCGCGAGTCGAACCACTACGTCATCGTGCCCGCGCAGCCACGCGTGATCTACGTGCCGGTGTACGATCCGATCGTCGTGTACACCCGACCGATCTTCAACGTCGGCTTCTCCAGCCGCTACTGGTCGTTCGGGGTGGGCTTCCCGATTGGTGGGTGGCTGACCTACGATCTCGACTGGCGCCGTCGCGCGGTGTACTACAACGGCTGGGATGACGTGTATGTGGGTTACGGCGGCGGATGGCGTGCCCGCTCTCGGCCGTTCATCCAGGTCACGAACATCTACGTGAGTCCTCGCTACCGCGACGTGGTCGTGAACCGCAACGTCGTGTATCGCACGGTGAACTATCGAAACGTGGATCGCTACGCGGGCTATCATCGCGACGTGGTCTTCGCCTCGCGTCGTGACGGCAATCGTGACGGCAATCGTGACGGCAACCGGGATGGCAACCGGGATGGCAACCGGGATGGCTCTCGTGACGGCAACCGTGATGGACGGAATGATGGACGCGACAACGGACGTGGCCGGGACGCGACGACCGACGACCGCAATGGGCGGTCGGCGCAGCCTCGCACCGGGGATGCATCAGCGTCACCGGATGGCTATCGCAACGGACTGCCGCAGCGTGAGGCTGCGCGTGGCGATGGCGGCCGCGGCGATGCCGGCCGAGGCAATGGGGTGATGCTGGGCCAGCCGATGGCGTCCGAGCGTCGTCGTGAACCCGTGGCACCGACGGTGACCACGCGCGACCCGTCGAACGAATCGCGTGGCAGCGAATCGCGTGGACGTGATCTGCCGAGCCGCGATGCGCGCAACGAGGGCCGGTCGGAGCGGGCCGCGCCGCGCCGCGCGTCGGAGCCTTCATCTCCGCAGGCTGCACCCCAAGCGCGTTCCACGGAACCACGCAGTGCGCCCACGCGCTCGGCCCAGCCACGGACCCCGTCCGATGGCAATCGCGCGGGCCGCGAGCGCCGGGGAAAGTAGCGAGAGGCTAGGGCACCGCGGCACGACTGGGCGTCATGAATCGACGCGCCGTCGTGCCGCTCCGACCGCTACCGCAGGCGCGTCTGATACCCGTCGCCGACGTACATGCGCGTCACCGCGCCGTTCTCCTCGACAAAGCGCACCACTTCCCCAATGGCGCCGCCGCCGCCGGGTGCCATCAGGCGGAAGCGACCGCCGCCGAGTGGCTCGAGCGTGGACGGCGTGCCGACGGTGGTCGACGTGGGCGACATCATGACCAACTTCTCGTTCAGCAGCACGACCCGCGAATCACCCATCGCGCTGCGGTACCAGCCCGCAAAGCGCGCCCACGTGGGGTCCCACGCGATCGTCTGCGCCCGCGCCGGTGCCGCCTTGGCCAC
>CAMBRJ010000090.1 GCA_945870175.1 Gemmatimonas phototrophica | reverse complement strand
TGCCGCCACAGGTGAGTTCCGCGTCGTCACGATGCGGCGCGATACACAGGAGATCGAGTGCGGACATGCAGGGACGCTACGCGGTGACCCAGCCGGCGGCAACCGTCGCGTACCCTGACATCTCGATGCGGGGCTGTCCCGTCGCCGTCCCGGACGCCTCCCGGACGCCTCCCGGACGCCTCCCGGACGCCTCCCGGACGCCTCCCGGGACGCCGCTAGCCCGCGTGCGTGAGGTAGCTCGCGACGCGGTGCGCGATCTGTTGCCCACTGGCCACGCAGTCGCCCACCGACACGCCGTTGCGGTAGTTCCCCGCGAGGTACAGCCCCGGGTTAGCCAGCTCGGTCTCATCGACGGCATTCTTCACCGCCTGATAGCCCACCGTGTACTGCGGGATCGCCCGCGGCCAGTACACGTGCTTGGCAAAGACCGGCTCCCCGCGCACCCCGATCAATTGCCGCAGATCGATTAACACGCGCTCCACCAGCAGATCGGTGTCTTCGCGCGCGCGCTCGGGCATCCGGGCACCACCCACGAAGCAGGTAATGGCCACGTGGCCATCGGGGGCGCGTTCGGGGAAGAGCGACGAACTAAACAGCGCGCCGAGAATGCTGCGCTTCTCTTTCGACGGGATCAGCATGCCGAACCCGTCGAGGGCGTGCGCCACGTCCGTTCGCGCAAAGCCAAGCGTGAGCGTGCTCACCGGCGGATACTCGACACGCTCGACGAGCGCGGCGTGCTTGCGAATCGCGGCGGGCAATTCCATCGCGGCCAGGACGTGCGCCGGCGTGGCCATGACCACTGCGTCGACGGTGCGGGCACGGGTATCGCCATCCTGTCCGGACTCAACCACCCACCGGCCCTCATTGCGATGCAGCAGGCGAACGGGGCATCCCACGCGCAGCGTACCCGCCAACGAGTCCGCAAGCGCGTCGGGTAGCGTCTGCATGCCATCGACGAACGAAATCAACCGTGCTCGCGTCGGCGGGGGCGGAGCGGCCTCCGGTACCTCGGCATCGTCTGTGGCACTGGCCGTGGACGGCATCCGACCGCGCGTCGCCATGAGCCCCGCCGACAGCGACCCATGCTGCTGCTCGAGCTCGAACAGCCGCGGGAAGGCGTGCACCATGCTCAGGGTCTCGGTGTCGCCTGCGAAAATCCCTGAGATGAACGGATCGACCGCGTAGTCCAGCACCTCGGGCCCGAGCCGTCGCCGCACGAACGAGGCGACCGATTCATCGCCGTCCGTGGCGCCACGACGCACCAGCGGCTCCAACAGCACCCGCAGCTTCGCGCGCAGCGAGAAGAGCCGCGTCGTCAACATCGCCGGCGGCGTCATCGGAAATGCCCGCAACGTGCCGTCGCGCACGACGTATCGACGGTTCGCCGAGGGATTCGCCTCGACGACATCGTCCTGCAGGTCAAGCTGCGTCATCAGCGCCTCGACCGGCGCCGACGTCACGCAGGAGTTGGGGCCGTGCTCCGCCAGGAAGCCGTCGGTGCGCGACGTGCGAATGGCGCCACCGGCATGGCCACTCGCTTCGTACAGCGTGACGTTGACCCCGCGCCGGCGGAGTTCGTACGCGGCCACGAGTCCCGTGATCCCAGCGCCAACGACCGCGACCGATCGATGGTCGCCCGCGTCCTGATCGGAGGAGGGCACGATGTCGCGATGGTCAGCCAACGCACGCATGGGTCATGCTCCTGTGACGTCCGTGGCCCAGTCGCGGGGCTCGAGCATCCGCACCAGTTGCGCCTCGAAGGAATCCGGGGTGTACCGCGGGGCATACTGCCACATCGCAAGCGGCGGCAAGCTCATGAGGACGCTCTCCACCCGCGCGTTCGTCTGCAGCCCGAAGATGGTGCCGCGATCATGCACCAGATTGAACTCCACGTAGCGCCCACGACGCACGAGCTGGAACTCGCGTTCGGCCTCGTTGAACGTTTCGTCGCGACGACGCTCGACGATCGGCTCATAGGCATGCCGCAACACACGGGCCACGTCGCTGGCGAACGCCTGCACGCCGTCGTGGTCGAGACCGTGCGAACTATCGTCGGGACGCACATGGTCGAAGAAGATGCCACCGATACCGCGCGCTTCATTCTCGCGATGCACGTTCACGAAATACTCGTCGCACCAGTGCTTGAAGTCCGGGTAGAAGCGCGCGTGATGGCGATTGGCCATGTCGCGGAGCGCACGATGGAACGTGACCCCGTCTTCGACGTGCGGATAAAACGGCGTCAGATCGGTGCCGCCACCAAACCAGCAATCCGTGAGGTGGCCATGCTCGTCCGTCAGCTCGAAATAGCGCACGTTCAAATGCACCGTCGGCACCTTCGGGCTGCGCGGGTGCACCACGAGACTCACACCGGTCGCGAAAAAGTGCGTCGCGCCAGCGGCCGCCCCATGTCCACCCAGCCGTCGCGCCGCGAGCTCCGGCAGTTCACCCATCACCGCGGAGCGATTGATGCCGGCTTTCTCGAAGGTGACGCCGTCGGTCATGACACGGGCCACGCCGCCGCCGCCGCCGGGGCGCTCCCACCGGTCCTCCGCGAAGGTCCCGCCACGATCGAGCCGACCGAAAAACGAGGTCAACTCATCATGCAGGCCCGCGATCCAGCGAATGGCGTCGCCTCGGCGCGTCGTGACCGATGGGGCGGTCGGCACGGCCGACGCGGGGAGCACCGCCGCGCTCACCGACGGGCCGCCAACTGGTTGGTCCACGCGACCGGACGGGCCTCTGGCTGCGCGGCGATCTCCTCCGCGGTCCACGAAAACTCCTTGACGGCGTCGATGAATGCGCGCGCGTGCGCCGGCGACACGTCCGGCAGGATACCGTGCCCCAGATTCGCAATGTGTCCAACCGGACCGAAGGCCCGAATCATCGCGTGCGTGCGACGACGGATCTCGGCCGGCGGCCCGTACAGGGCGCACGGATCGAGATTGCCCTGCATGGCCACGCGGAACGGGTCGAGCTGCTGGCGCGCATCCAGCGGCGACGTATGCCAGTCCACACCGATCGCGTCGGCGTTGGTGGCGGCGGCGATCTCCGCGAGCGCCCAACCGGCACCGGGCGCGAACACGATCACGGGCACGCCGGCTTCACGGGCCTTCTGCGCACAGCGGGCGAGATAGGGCAGGGCGAACGTCCGGAACTCCTCCGGACCAAGGGCGCCAGCCCATGACTCGAACAGCTGCACCACTTGTGCGCCCGCACCGACCTGTGCCACGAGATACTCACCGACCGCGTCGGCGATCTTGCCGAGCAACGCGTGCGCCATCTCGGGGGCCTCGTACAGCATGCGCTTGGCCACGGCAAACTGCTTTGTGCCTTTGCCCTCGACCATATACGCCGCGAGCGTCCACGGTGAGCCGGCGAAGCCGATCAGCGGGACCTTGCCGTCGATCTCGCGACGGGCAAGCCGAAGCGCGTCGAGCACGTAGGCCAGGTGCTCGTGGGGATCAACCGCGTGCAGCTGTTCCAGATCCTTCATCGTGCGAAGGGGTGACGGGAACTGCGGGCCGATCCCTTCGTCGAGCGTGAGGTGCATCCCCATGGCTTCCGGAATGACCAGGATGTCGCTGAAAATGATCGCCGCGTCGACGCCGACCAGGTCGAGCGGCTGCAGCGTCACTTCAACCGCCAGCTCTGGCGTTCGGCACATGGTGAGGAAATCGGACTTCGCGCGCACCGCGCGATACTGCGGCAAATACCGTCCCGCCTGACGCATCATCCACACCGGCGGGCGCTCCACGGCTTCACGCCGGAGCGCACGTAAGAGCAGATCATTCGCAGGAACCGACTGGGCGGGCGTAGCACTCACGTGAACTGCTCCGGTGAAAGAACCATCGAAGGGCGACGCTCGCGGGGCGCAGCCGGCGGCGTAGGCGCGTGCTCGACGACCACGACGGGCTTGGGCGCGGCGGCGCGTGCGGGGCGGACAGCGCGGGGCGCAGGGGCCGCCGCCGGTGAGAACATCTCCAGCAACATCATCGCTTGGGCATCGAGCGGCTCACCACGCTGCACGGCGCGCCGTAGCGCCGCCATCGGCCCCGCCAAGAGCTTGGCGACGATACGCGACGCGGCACGCTCGGCGATGCCGGCATCCTTTGACGCAAAGGCCACCTCACGGCGGGCCACATCTTCAAGTGCGGCCCGGAGCGGCTTGATCGCGTCGCGCGCCGGCATGTTCGCGATCCACTCCATGAACGAATCGATCTCGCCCTCACAGATGCCCGTGGCGATGGGCACCGCATCGCGACGCATCGTCTCCGCGGTGACGATCGGCTGATGAAGCGTATCGAGGTCAACCAGCGTGATCCCGGGCTGCTCCGTCACGGCCGGATCAATGTTG
The DNA here is from genome assembly GCA_945870175.1 of Gemmatimonas phototrophica. Lineage (GTDB taxonomy): Bacteria > Gemmatimonadota > Gemmatimonadetes > Gemmatimonadales > Gemmatimonadaceae > Gemmatimonas > Gemmatimonas phototrophica_A. The sequence goes on along the minus strand of CAMBRJ010000090.1, from coordinate 4,587 downwards.
CGGGGGAGGCTCAGATCCATCATCAGCAGCGAGTACCCCGCTGCGGCACACGCCTCGCGCGCCTGGGCGAGACCCTCGGCCGTGATCACGGGGACCTCACTGCCGGTGGCGACGATGACGACGTCGGCCATGGCCGCTTCGACATGCCGGGTCTCGAACGGCGCGGCCCGCCCGCCGACGAACTTGGCGAGTTCCTGCGCGGTCTCGTACGTCCGATTCACGATCACGAGATCGCGCGCGCCAAGTTTGTGCAGCTGCTTCGCCGCGCGCGCACCGGTCTTGCCCGCGCCGACCAGCAGGCACCGCGCATTCTCCAGATTCCCGAAACGCTGGTTAGCGGTGATGGCCGCTTCCGCGCCGACCGAGTTGCGGCCGGTCGTGAGCGACGTCTCGGTCTGCACGCGCTTGCCCGCACGGAGTGCGGTCTCGAACAGACGATGCAGCACGGGGCCGGCGGAATGGCCGCGCGACGCCCGCTTATACGCCGCCTTCAGTTGCCCGAGGATCTGGCCGTCGCCAAGCACCTGTGATTCCAGCCCTGCCGCGATTCGCACCACATGTCGCGCCGCGTCGACCCCCACGCGGCGCGTCGCCGTCTGCAGCAGTTGATCGCCCTCCGCGCGCGTCCGCATCCACCGTCGCGCCAACGTCTGCACGGCACGGTCAAACACCGCGGGATCGTCGCTGTCCACCCACGCGTAGAGCTCCGTGCGATTACACGTGGAGATCAGCGCGGCCTCGGTGACGATTTCGCTTCTCGCCGTCCGGTACAACTGCGTGAGCCGCTCTTCCGACAAATGGAAGTGCTCACGCGTCGCGACGTCGGCCTGACGAAAATCGATCGCGATCGATATCAGCATCGGAGTGCGGACTCGGGGGGGGTGCTCACGTGGTCGCCAGACCGGTCAAATGCGCGAGATTCTTGAAGAAGATTCTCACGTGGGCGAGTGGCTTGGCCTGGACCAGCTGCTTGTTCATGTAGCCATCAAACGTCAGTTCCTGCACATCACGATCACGACAGATCGCCACGAAACGCTCACGACGGTTGTCGTTCCGATACCAGAACGTCTGCATCACGTCGAGCACGAAGAACACGGGACCGTGCAGGCGCATGAAGCGACGACGTGCCCCGCGCAACGCCTTCGCATTCCCCGTGGCCAGCGCATCCAACACTGCCTCCGCGGCAAACCGCCCGCCGGTCATCGCGTAGAAGATGCCTTCTCCGCTGGCCGGCGCGACAACCCCAGCCGCGTCGCCGGCCAACACCACGTCGCGACCGTTGTCCCATTGCGGCAGTGGCTTGATCGGGATGGGCGCGCCTTCCTTGCGGATCGTCTCGACGCGGTCAAGCCCCGTGTCCTGGCGCAGTTTCGCCACGGCCGCCCGGAGTCCGAAGCCCTTCTGCAAGGAACCTGTCCCGATGCTCGTCGTCTCGCCATGGGGGAAAACCCACGCGTAAAAATCCGGCGACAGCGGTGCCTGATAGTAGACGTCACAACGGGCCGCCCCGAAGTTGGCCGTGTCGCCAGCCACCGGTGACTTCACAATCTCGTGATACGCGAACACGTGCTTGGCCTTGTGCGCATTCGGGATGCACTGCCGCGCCACTGGCGAGAGCGCCCCATCGGCGCCAATCACCATCCGGGCACGAATCTGGCGCGTTTCCCCAGACCGCGAGCGCCCGTCGGTATAGCTGACGACCGGGATGCCATCGGCTCCCCGCGCGAAGTGCGTGAAGGTCCCCACCTGTCGATCGGCGCCGGCCTGCGCGGCCCGCGTGCGAAGCCACTCATCGAACACATCGCGGTCGATCATACCCACATACCCGTTGCCCACCGGGATATCCACGGTGCGCGACGTCGGGGAAATGATGCGCGCCGTGTCGATCCGGGCGACCACCAGCGACTCCGGCACCGCGAAATCGCGCAGCAGCTGGGGAGGGATCGCGCCACCGCACGGTTTCGTGCGCCCGGCGCGATCGAGCAGCATCACCGACCGGCCAGCCTTTGCAATCTCATACGCCGCCGTCGCGCCGGCAGGGCCGCCGCCGATCACCACGACGTCGTACAGCTCGAGCGGTGGCCCGTCACTCATGCGACATCCTTTAAACAATGCATGGACACGGTGCTCCGCCGCGAAGAAACCAGGCGCATCACTGGAGTACCGCCGGGAGGAACTCCGCACGCTCGCGGAACACATTATTGGCGCGCTCGCTGGACGCGCTGCGCAGCGCGAGAAACGCCGAGGCGGCAAAGAGCACCGCCTCCACACTGAACACGGCGAGATAGCCGCGCAACGGCGACTCCAGCAGCGCCTTGGCCGCATCGACACCGACGGCGCCAGACATGGTGCCGATCGCGTACGCCAGCGCCTGCGCCGCGCCGAAGACGCCGAGGCGCAGACCGGCGCGGCCGTCGCGCTTGTCGCCGGTCAGCGCCATCATCGAACCGATCGCGCCGATCGCGAACACGCCGTTCGCCAGGCCGAGCAGCAGGACGATCACGGTGAACATGCGGACATCGCCCAGCGCCGGTGAGGCCGCCAGCGCGACATACGTGACGGCCGATGCCAAGCAGCCGGCCGCCGCCCAGTGGCGCAGCTGGCCGCGTTTCGTGGCCAGCACGGCGGCGGCGATCATGCCGATAAGGACGCCGCCATGATGCAGACCGGAGAGTTTCGTGCTTTCCCCTGGCGTCATGCCGAACGCGATGCCCGCGAACGGCTCAAGAATCAGATCCTGCGCACTGTACGCGAACATCGCCACAAACACGAAACTCGCAAACAGGCGTGCCGCGGGTTCGTCCCACACCGTGCGCAACGCCGTCATGAACGAGTCCGGGGTCGCGTCGCGTGAGGTTGGCAGCGATGCCACCGGACGAGGGCCGCGTTCCACGCCATACGTCGCGACCATCGCCACCAGCAACCCAATCCCGCCGATCCCGCCGGCAATCGCGATCAGGCGCGTGTACGAAAACGGGTCGAGCAGTGCCCCCGACGTCGCGGCCGTGATGATGATGCCGACGATCATGAGAATCCACGTGATCGCGGCCGCACCAGCGCGCTGCGACGGATGGGCGCGCTCACTGATTAACGCGAGCAACGGCGTGCCTGCCGCGCTGACCCCAGCGCCTAGCACGACGCTGGCGATCGATGCCAGCGCGATCCCGAGGGCCACGTTCGTGGCCATGACGGGAATGCTGGCCGCCACACCCACTCCACCCAGTGCGCACACGGCCAGCCCACCAAGAATCCATGGCGTCCGGCGCCCGCTGCGGTCGCTGTCGTGGCCGAGGCGCGGGCGGAGAATCAGTTGCACGCCGAAATGCAGCGCCACCAGCAGCCCGGGCACCGTGGCCGGGAGCGACAGCTCCACCACGATCACGCGATTGATCGTCGTGGTCAGCAGCACCACGACCGCACCGATCGCCGCCTGCACCAGGCCAAGTCGCGACAGCTGCCACCAACTCACTGGCCGGCCTCCACGATGATCGGCAACGTGCGCACGGCGAAGGCGGTGATCATCATGCCGCTCACATAGAAGGGCACGCCGAGCGCACTGAGCCACAACGCACGCTCGCGCGGCGACTGGACGAATCGCCACATCATCACCGCTTGCACGACGACCAGCACGCCGATCGCGAATGCGTGCCACGGGCGGTTCCACGACAGCAGCAGGCCGATCACGACCGCCTGCGACAACAACATCACCAGGGAGGCGACGCGCGCCGCGCCCACCGCGCCAAGCAGCACGGGAAGGGAGTTCACGCCCATGCGCTGGTCACCCTCCATCGCCTTGAAATCATTGAGCGTCATGATGCCATGGGCGCCAACGCTGTACAGCGTGGCGAGGAGCAGCAGCGGCATCGGCGGCACGTGATTGCCCAGCATGATCCCGGCGCCGGTCACCCAGGCCAGTCCTTCATACGTGAAGCCCACCGCAGTGTTGCCAATCCAGCCGTTGCGCTTGAAGCGGAATGGCGGCGCGCTGTAGCCCCACGAGAAGAGCAGGGCGATGGCGACGGCAGACACCCCGAAGGCACCGAGCGGCAGCGCCGCCAGCAGGCACAGCGCCGTCCAGACGATGGCAATCGCGAGGCCCCAGTGACCCGGAATGCGGCCTGAGGGAATCGGGCGCGTGGGTTCGTTGATCGCGTCGACATGCCGATCGAACCAATCGTTGACGGCTTGGCTGGATGCGCACACCAGCGGTCCCGTGATGCCGATCCCCAGCGCGAGGAGCGCCTTGCGATCGGTCAGTGGCACGCCCGCGGAAATGGCACCGCAGGTGAATGCCCACATCGGCGGGAACCACGTCACGGGCTTGAGCAGCGTCAGGACCGCCCTTAGGTCCGGGCGCGCTGGCGCCGACTGTACGGAAAAACTGACGCTCATAGGCGTCTAGTTTAGTTGACAGTCGGCATTTGCAACAGAGTAAAGTTCGCACGGCGTCGCACCCGGTGCGGTCCGACCACGCGGACGCGAGAAACGGCCGGTGCAAGCCGGCCGTTTCTCGTCGGACTCTAGCTGACCGGGGGGGCGTCGCCGCCGCCCGCGGCCGCCAATCGATGGCGCCGAAGCTTCACATAA
>CAMBRJ010000089.1 GCA_945870175.1 Gemmatimonas phototrophica | reverse complement strand
CGACAACGAGCTGGCACTGGCCACGCCGCTGGCGGCGAACGGACCGATCACTCGGCCCATCGACGCGGCGCCCTGATACGCGCCCAACACACTGCCGCGTTCGTGCGGTTCGGCGGCGGTGGCCACGAGCCCGCTCATACTGGGGTTGAAGAGCGCCGACCCCACACCGAAGATGCCGAGCGCGAACAGCAGCCAACCGATAGAGTGCGAGAACGGAATGCAGCCCATTCCCACACCAACCAGAATGGCGCCGCTGCGCGTGAGCGACTGCGCGCCGAAGCGCCGCGTGAGCGGACCGATTACGCCGCCCTGGATGACCACCGACACCACACCAACAAAGCCGTAAATCCAGCCGAGGGTGCGCGGGCCGACACCGAGGCGATCGGCCGTGAATAACGCCAGCGTGCTCTGAAAGAGCGCGACCGCCGCGACCACGATCACCGTCGACAAGAGCAGATCGCGCAGCACCGGGCGCGCGAAGTAGGTGCCCATCCCAGCGCGCTTGGTCGTCGAGGCGCGGCGCTTCTCCGGCGGCAGTGACTCGGGAAGGCGGAACAGGGTGAGCACGAAGGCCACGAGCGAGAGCACCGCCGCGCCGTAGGCCACGCGAGCAAAGGCGGAGCCGTCGTCGGGGTTGGCACCGGCCAGCATACCCCCAAGCGCGGGACCGAGAATGAAGCCCATGCCGAAGGCGGAACCGAGCAGACCGAGCGCCTTGGGGCGGGTGGCGTCGGTGGTGATGTCTGTGGTGTAGGCGTAGGCGGCCGAGATATTACCGGCGGCCAGACCGGCCACGATCCGCGAGATCGCGAGCATGGTACCGGTGGTGCTGAAGGCCAGCATCGCCGAGGCGCCGGCATTGGCGAGCAAGGTGATCAGCAACACCGGACGCCGACCGATGCGATCGGAGAGACTGCCCCAGATGGGCGCCCCGACCAACTGTCCTAAGGAGTAGAGCCCCAGGAAGAAGATCACCGATGCCGGCGCGACGCCCACCTGCTCGGCATAGAACGGAAAGACCGGGATGATCATCCCGAATCCGATCAGGTCGAGAAAGACAACGAGAAAAAGTGTGAACACGGGGTCAATTGGGGTGGCTGCGCCGCGGGCGAGAGAGAAGATTGGGGGATGATCGATGATTCTGGCAATTCTCCACCCGAAATGGCGCCCGATCGCGAGGCGCGCATTCTCGAGGATCTGCAGGATGCGGTGCAACGCATGCACGTGCTAGCGCGTTCGCCGCGCATCGTGCTGGCGTCGGGAACGCGTGCGCAGGGCGCTCGTCCAATGGCCTGGCAGGCGTTGTTCGAGCGCAGCTTCGGCGGCGAACTGCCTTCGGTGCGTTATCGCGGCGCCCCGGCGTCCGCGCTGACGACCGTGCTGGCCAAGGGCTTCGACAGCGAGCCAACGCTGGGCAGCGGATGGTCGCACCCGCGGCTGCGCGAGGCGATGGCCATGGGACCGGTGGTTCAGGTGTTCCGTGCCGATCGGCTCCCCGACGATGTCGGCCGCGCCCTGCTCGGGATCATCGTGTTTGAGGAGGACGGACTGCAAGCGGCTGGTGTTCGTGCCATCGTACGCGAATTCGGCCTGTCGTAATGTCACTTCTCGGATTGTATGATCGCTCGCTGTTGGGACGCGCGGCGACGCCAGCGCTCGACGCCATCGGCGTGTCCGGCGAGCCCCTCGCACTGACCTTCGGCGCGCTCGAGGAGCGGAGCAACCGCGTGGCGCATGCGTTGCGGGCGCGCGGCGTGCAGGCTGGTGATCGGTTGGCGTTCTATCTCACCAATCGAGTCGAGATCATCGATCTCTGGTTGGCGTGTATCAAGACGGGCATCATCGTGGTGCCGGTGAATGTGCTGTATCGCGAGCGCGAGATTGCGCACATTGTGAGCGATGCGGCGCCGGTCGCGATGATCACGACCGCTGCCCAGCAGGGCGACCTGCCCGCCGGCGTGACGTCGTGGAGCCTCGAAGCCTTAAGTGCGGAGGCCGCGCAGCAGTCGGCGGAGCGGATCACGGTGCCGTGTGTGGCGAATACGCCGGCCGCGCTGGTGTACACCTCGGGGACCACCGGCGCATCAAAGGGTGCGGTGCTGACGCACGGCAACTTTGCGGCGAATGCGCTGGCGCTGACGGCCAGCTGGGAGTTCACCGGCGACGATCGCTACCTCGCGGTGCTCCCGCTCTTTCACGTGCATGGATTGGCGAACGGTCTGCACGTGTGGCTGCTCAGTGGCTGTCACATGCGTCTGGCCGAACGCTTTGAGCATGAGCGCGCGGCTGATTGGTTCGAAGCGTATCAGCCCACGGTGTTCTTCGGTGTCCCGACCATGTTCGTGCGGTTGCTCGACGTGGCGCCCGCGCGCGCGGCGGCGATCGGCGCGCGCGCGCGACTCTTTGTGTCCGGCTCGGCGCCGTTGCCGGCCCCCGTGATGGAAGCGTTCCGGGAGCGATTCGGCCATGTCATTTTGGAGCGCTACGGTATGACCGAGACGCTCATGAATGTCAGTAATCCTTTTTATGGCGAGCGTCGCCCAGGCACGGTGGGATTCCCGATGCCGATGACGGTGGTGCGCATCGTGGACGAGGCCGGTGCGGATGTGCCGGACGGCACGAGCGGCGAGTTGTGGGTGCGCGGGCCGAATGTGTGCGACGGCTACTGGCGTCGCCCGGATGCCACGGCGGCGGCCTTCGCGGACGGCTGGTTCCGCACTGGCGATGTGGGCGTGCGCGCGGCGGATGGCTACATCACGCTGGAAGGTCGGCGCAGTGATCTGATCATCTCGGGCGGTTTCAACATCTATCCGCGCGAGATCGAGGAGCTGTTGGCCGAGCAGGACGGGGTGCGCGAGGCGGCGGTGGTCGGCGTGAAGGACGCGGTGCGCGGTGAAGTGCCGGTGGCGTATCTCGTCTGCGACGCGACGGTGAATTTTGAGGCACTCGCGCAGGAGGTCCGCACGCAGCTGGCGTCGTTCAAGGTGCCCCGCGGATTCGTACGGGTGGAGGCGCTGCCGCGCACGGCCCTCGGCAAAGTGCAGCGGCATTTACTGCCGCCGTGGACGGCGACATGAGCCGCGGCGTATGAGTCCCGCCCTGCTCTCGCTGCTGGCCCTGCTGCTGGTGGTGGCGGCCAGCCTGACGTCGCGTGTCAACGTCGGGGTGCTCGCGGTCGCATTGGCCTGGGGGATCGCGACGTTCGCGGCCGACTGGAAAGTCGAACAGCTGATGGCGGTGTTTCCGTCGTCGCTCTTTCTCACACTGCTGGGCGTCACGCTGCTGTTCGGGATCGCGCAGGCCAATGGCACGATGCAGGCGGTGACGCATCATGGCGTGCGCCTGCTGCGCGGGCGGGCGGCGCTGTTGCCACCCTTCGTGTTTCTCCTGGCCTGTCTGATCTCGACCAGCGGACCGGGGGCGATTGCGACGACCGCGCTGCTGGCCCCACTCGCGATGGGGCTCGCACACCGCGCGAAGGCACCAATGCTGCTGATGGCGTTGATGGTTGGCAACGGGGCGAACGCCGGCAACCTGTCACCGATCAGTGCGATCGGCGCGATCGTGCAGACGCTGATGGAGAAGGCTGGATTGGGCGGTCACGCCACGGAGGTTTTGGTAATGAACTTCGTGGCGCATACGATCGTGGCGACGGCGGCGTGGGCGATGTTTGGCGGACCGGCGATGCTGCGTAACTCGCGGCTCGTGGTCGACGCCGAGGATGCGGCGTTCACGCGTGCGCACTGGATCACGCTCGCCGTGGGCGTGCTGTGGGTGAGTGCGGTGCTGTTCTTCAAGGTCAATCCTGGACTCACGGCCTTCGCCGCGGCGGCGCTATTGGTATTGATTGGTATCGGCAGCGACAGCGCCATGCTGAAGCAAGTGCCCTGGCCGGTGATCGTGATGGTGTGCGGCGTGAGCGTGCTGATCGGTGTCTTGGAGAAGACGGGCGGCATGGACCTGTTCACCACCATGCTGGCGAAGCTGGCCTCGCCGGGCTCGGTGAACGGGGTGATCGCCGGCGTGACGGGGCTGATCTCCACGTACAGCTCCACGTCGGGCGTGGTGTATCCCGCCTTCCTCCCAGCCGTGCCGGGACTGGTCGCGAAGCTCGGTGGCGGTCATCCGCTCCAGATTGCGATCAGCATCAACGTGGGCGCGGCGCTGGTCGATGTGTCACCGCTTTCGACGATCGGTGCCCTGTGCATCGCGGCCGTGCCGACCGGCCACGACACCAAGCAGCTGTTCCGCCAGCTGCTGCTGTGGGGCTTCGCGATGACGATCGTGGGCGCGCTGTTTTGTCAGTTCATCGTGCCAGTATTCATTCCCTGAGTTCCCCAAGCGCGCGGCGAGGCTTCCGTCGCGGCCGGTAATCCGTTGTTTTTGGGTATTTCTTGTATGGCTGCTGCCGATAAACTGACCCGCTGGCTCGATCTGCTCTCCGCGCTGCTGCGACGCCACCACGGCGCCGCCTTCGCCGATCTGCGTCGCGATGTGCCTGGCTACGTGGCGGGCGACATCGACGAGCAAAGCGTCATGCGCACCTTCGAGCGCGACAAGGACGAACTGCGGGACTTCGGCGTCGCGATCGAGACACTGGCCGACAGCGACGGTGGAGAGTCGCGCTATCGTCTCCTCCCCGTGGCGTTCTATCTGCCCTTTCTGGCGCTGTGCGAATCACGCCTCGTGCCTGCGATCGAAGTGCGCACTATCGCGCGGCCGCAGGGGATCGGCTATCAATCATTGCCCGTGCTGGCGATCACGCCCGATGAGTGTCTCACGCTTCGCCGTGCCGCGGCGCGCGTACGCGCGCTCGGTAATCCGACGCTCGAGGCCGATGCCGCCGCCGCGATCGCCAAGCTCGAACGGGATGTCGGGCTCCTGCCGATCGGCGAGCCACTGACGGCCAGCGTGAAGGTGCAGGCCAGCACGTTCGACGTTCTGAGCGACGCGCTGTCGGCCCGACAGCGCGTGACCTTCAGCTACGCGAGCATGGGGCGCAACCGTACGAGTATGCGCACCGTGGAGCCCTATGGCCTCCTGTTTCTCACGGGACACTGGTATCTCGTGGCGCACGACGCCGACCAGCAGGCGCTGCGGCAGTTCCGCGTGAGTCGCATCTCCAAGCCGAAGTACAACGCCGCCAGAAAGCAGCCGGACTACGTCATTCCGGCCACCTTCGACCTCGAGGCGCACGCCGCCTCGCGTCAGGCGTGGGAGCTCGGCGATGAGGAGGCGGTCTCGGTCGTGGTCGCGTTCCGGGGCGAGTCGGGTCAGGTGCGGCAGGGCATGCAGCTGGGCGAGGACGCGAGCGTTCCGTCGCAGCGCCGCTTTCGGGTACGCCGCCGCGATCCGTTCCTGCGATGGGTGCTCACCTTCGGCGGAGATGCCGCGATTGTGTCGCCGGATGACTGGCGTGCCGCCTGGCGCGCGCTGCTGCAGGAGACACTGGCTGCTCACCGTGCGGCGCACGCCACCGTGCTCAATACCGCGCTCCCCACGGAGGTGGCATGACGCGCGCCGATGAACGACTGCAGCGCCTGTTGATCGCGCTCCCGACGATGGCCGACGAACCGAAACTCACGATCGAGCAGCTCGCGAGGCGCGTGGGGACCACGGCGAAAATCCTGCGCGCGGACTTTCTCTCGCTCGACCGTGACGATACGCCGCCGGGATTCGTGGAGAGCATCGAGCTGTACTGGGGAGCGGACAGCGTGTCGATGCGATCGTCGCACTTCAAGCGTCCGATGCGCCTCACGCGCCCCGAGGTGGCGGCGCTCGAGTTGGGGCTCGGTATCCTGCAGCAGGAGCTGCCGGTCGATGAGCGTCATCTCGTGGTGAATGTGCGCGCGCGCCTGGGCGAGATCGCTGTGCGGCCGGTCGAGACGGTGGTCGACAAGCGCAAAGTGGGTGCGACGGCCGAGGCCGTGCGCCCGTTTGCCATCGAACCCGCGCGCGACACCGAGTGGGATGCCGTGATCGTGCTGCAGCGCGCCATCGAGTTTCAGCAGGTCGTGCAGCTCACGTATCAGCGTTCGAACGACACCGATGCTACCGTGCGTCGCGTCCGTCCGTACGCCTTGGTGCGGGCCGACGCGAATATCTATCTCGTGGCGTTCTGCGAACGCAACGACGCGCTCCGTGTGTTTCGCCTCGATCGAGTGCGCGTGGCGGTGGCAACGCCCGATGCCTTCGAACGCCCCGCCGATTTCACGGTGGACTCCGTGTTGCGAGACGGACATGTGTTCGTGCAGGACGCGCCGGCCGTCGAGTCGTTGGTGGTGCGGTACAGTCCGAACGTGGCACGCTGGATCGCCGAGCGGGAGAGCGGCGCGCGGCACCCCGACGGGTCACTGCTGGTGCACTATCCGCTGGCGGACGAATCCTGGGCGATCCGCCATGTGCTGCAGTACGGCCCCGACGCGGTCATTCTCGCGCCGGAGCGAGTGCGACAGGCCCTGGCGCGGGTGTTGCAGCGCGCGCTCGACGAGCTTCCCGCCTGAGCGTCTCGCCTGAGCTGCGCGTTCAGTCGGCGTCGGCGTCGCGTGGGATCACGACCCAACTGAGGATGGTACTAAGCATGCTCACCACTAACGCGCCCACGAATGCGGCCCAGAATCCACTGATGTGGAACGCGACGCCGAGGCGCGTGGCGAGTGCGCTCGTGAGCAGCAGCATGGCCGCATTCAGCACGAGCGTGAACAGCCCCAGCGTGATGATCTGGATGGGGAACGAGAAGAACGACAGGACCGGTCGCACCAACGTGTTCACGACCCCGAACACGAGTGCGAGCCCGACGAGTCCCTGCCAACTTCCGGTATAGCTGATGCCATCGATAAAGCGCGCGGCGCACCACAGCGCGACCGCATTGATCAGGAGTCGCAGAATGAAGGTCATGCGGAAACATGGCTGACGTACCGTCGCTTCGGGAAGTGCGCACGTATCGCGCGTGGGGCGCGGCACGGCGCTTCGCCGAGGGGGTGCGCGATCCGGCGTTTCGCGAACTCCTGCAGCTGATCGACGGTGGACCCATGCATCAGTGTCCGCCGCCGATGCTCCTGCCCGATGGTGCCGAGGCGTTCCGCACCATGATCGCGGCGATCGATGCCGCTCGTGACGAGGTGCTGCTGGAGACGTATATCCTGCGTGACGACACGCTCGGTGCGTCCGTGCAGCAGGCGTTGGTGCGCGCGGCCGCGCGCGGCGTGCGCACGTACGTGCTGGTCGATGCGGTGGGGTCGATGGGCACAGCCGATCACTTCTGGGATTCGCTGACTGCGCAGGGTGTCGTGGTACGCCACTTTCACCGCCTCTGGCAGCATCCGTTCGACGCGCTGCGCCGTGATCATCGCAAGCTCCTGGTCTGCGATCGGTGCGTGGCCTTCACCGGGGGCATGAACATCGGTGAAGAATATGGTTCGTCGATTCGGGCCCGTCACGATGTGTGGCGCGACACGTTCGTCCAGGTGGACGGGTCGGTGGCGCGTGAACTGGCCGCGGTGTTCGCGGAAGGATGGGATCGCGCGCGTGGTCCGGCGTTGCCGGGTCTCGAGTATGTGAGCTGGAGCGATGCCGCCGAGACGTCGCCGCAACACAACGTCGAGGGGATCGGCACGCGGGCGCTCTCACATCGCGTGCAGCAAGCCGTCCAACGTCAGCTGCAGCGTCAGCTCGGACGGCAACGCGACCGTCGTCGCGGGCGTCGCGTACGCCGTGTCATCGAAGTGGCCGCGCCGGAGGATCGCGCGGTGCTCGTGTTGGATCCACGGCCCGGGCGCGGACAAGGCGAGATGCTGAGCGTGTTGTCGGCGTTGCTTGGCGGAGCGCGCGAACGCCTCTGGATCACGACGCCATACTTCGCACCGCCGCGCCGCGCACTCACCTTCCTGCTCACGGCGGCACGGCGCGGTGTGGATGTGCGCCTGCTGTTGCCCAGTGCGCGCACCGATGTGCCGCTGATCCGGCACGCCGCGCACGGAGCCTATCACGCCTTGCTCGAGAGCGGTGTGCGCGTGTTCGAGTACGAACGCGCCACCCTGCATGCGAAAACCATGGTGGTCGATGGCTACGCGAGTTTGATCGGCTCGTCGAATCTGGATTTCCGTTCGTTCTGGTTGAACGCCGAATGCAATGTGCTGGTCTTCGACGATGCTTGCGCCGCGGCGCTCGAACGCAGCTTTCGGGGCGATCTCGCCAGCAGCCGGGAGATCACCATGGACGCCTGGCAGCAGCGCACTTGGTCGCACCGGATGCTCGATACCACCGCGCGCGCGCTGCGCTGGGCCCTCTAACGGCGGCGCCGAGCGGCATGTACGGGATTTCCTGACGCTGACCAGTGGACTCCCCGATGGAGGGCGTGGGTGGAACGTGCGACCCTTTTCTTCATCGCGACGTCGCGCGATGCCCGCCGCTCCACTACGGTCCTGCCCATGTCCGTTCTCGCTCACGATCCCGTCTTGCACTCCGCGTCTCTGCCCGGCGTGTCCGGCCCCGTGCTCGTGGCGTGCGATGGGGCACCGGTCTCCAGTGAGGCGTTGTTCAACGCCGGTCGGCTCGCGCAGCGGACGTTCGGTGGTCCGCTCCAGGTGCTTGGCGTCTGCGAGCCGACGCCCGGCGTGGCCGCCGGGATGGACGTGTTGCCAGTGCCGGCGGATCTGGATGAGGCGCGCCGCACGTCGATGGTTGAGGACGTGCGGCGTACGATCTCGATCTCGGCCGCCGGTGATCCGGCGTGGCCGGTGGACGTGCAACTCGGCTCGCCGTCACGCCTGTTAGCCGCGGCAGCGATGCATCGTCACGCATCGGTCATCGTGATGGGAATCGGGCGTCGCAATCCGCTGGATCGGTTGTTTGGTACCGAGACCACGTTGGCCACGCTTCGGGAATCTCGGGTGCCGGTGCTGGCCGTCGGCCCCGACTTCCCAATGCAACCGATACACGCCGTGGTTGGCCTCGACTTT
>CAMBRJ010000088.1 GCA_945870175.1 Gemmatimonas phototrophica | reverse complement strand
TGCAGCGTCGCCCCGGGTAAGGCGATGCGTCGCACGCGCATCAGGTCGCCGGGCGAGAAGTGCAACCCGACGCCGAACATCAACAGAATCACGCCAATCTCGGCCAGTTGGCTCGCCAGCCCCACGTTCCCGATAAACCCCGGCGAGTGGGGCCCAAGCGCGATGCCGGCCAGCAGATAGCCCACCAGCGGCGGCATTTTCAGCTTCGACGCGATGAAGCCGAAGAGAAAAGCCGCGCCGAAGGCGCCGGCGATCGTAAAGAGGAGGGCGGTTTCTGGATGCATGCCGTGGGAAAGCTAGCGCGACGAATGGCGTGTGCGAGATTCATCCCATGACCTCTTCCCGCCGATTCCTCACGGCGCTGCTCGGCGCCGCCGCGTTGTTCTTTACGGCCTGCGCCTCGGGCGGCGCCCGCACCGCCGTCCCGATCGGTGCGGCCGCTGCCGCGCTCCGCGTGTACGACAGCAAGGCCAATCGCTTCATCCCGTTCACGCAGCTGGCCGACGCCGCCGCCAAGGCCGACTTCGTGTTCTTCGGCGAACAGCACGACGATCCGGCCACGCACGCCAGTGAACTGGCCGTGCTGGCGGCGCTCGGCGAGCGCCGACCGAGCGTGGTGGTCACGCTCGAGATGTTCGAGCGTGATGTGCAGGCGCTGGTCGATCAATACCTCGCCGGCACGATTTCCGAAGCGAATTTCCTGGCCGGTTCGCGCCCGTGGGATCGCTACACCACCGACTACCGCGCGCTCGTGGAGTTGGCGCGAGTGCGCGGGTGGCCGGTGGTGGCGGCCAATGTCCCGCGCCGATTGGCGAGTGCGGTGGGTCGCCGCGGCCTCGCGCTGCTCGACACGCTGAACGCGGCCGACCGTCGCTTCATCGCGAAAGAGAACATCTGCCCGAAGGACGCGTACTACACGAAGTTCGCGCAGACGATGACGGGACACAGCGCGGGCGGCGGACCGCCGACGGCTGGCGATGCCGCCGCCATGGCAAAGATGACCGACACGTTCTACGAAGCGCAGTGCGTGAAAGACGAAGCGATGGGCGAAGCCATCGTCAACGCGTGGCGTGCGGCGCCTAAGGGCGCGATCGTGTTTCAAGTGGATGGCGCCTTTCACAGCGATGCGGGGCTCGGCACCGCCGAGCGGGCGCGTCGTCGCGCACCGGAGGCGAAGACGGTGGTGCTGAGCGCCGTGCCGATCGCCGATCTGTCGAAGGCGAACGGCAAGGAGCACGCCGACAAGGGCGACTACATCCTCTTCACGCGCGCCCCGAAGTAACCGACGAGGCGAATCGTCGCTACGCGGCGCTGTAGCCGCGGTCGACCAAAAACGCGCGCACTTTCTCCGGGTTCCGTTCCACTTCCACGGAGCCCGGACGCAGCCCGGTGCGAATCAGCATCCCGCTGCCGTCGGCGGCGGCGATCACGAACGCATCGGTGGTCACGCACACCACCTCGGCCGTCTCGCTGAGCTGCCCCGGATGCCCGGAGAAGTGCATGACCGAGTTCTCGGTCAGCCCCTCGGCCCGTACCGCGCCCGCCGGCTCGCTCCACGTGACCCCGGTGAAGAGCACGACGTCGTTGCGGCCGTTCGCGAACGCCTCCACCGGTACGCCGAACATCCCCTCCGCACTCCCGACTTCGGCCTCCAGCCGATACGCGTCGAACAACGATTCGACGTCGGCCGTGTCACTCTGAATGCGGACCGCGCGCTGATCCTGTAGCACCACGGTGATGGAATGCTCGGCCACCAGCATACCGCGCCACGCGCCGCGCAACTGGCGGAGCGCCTCGACGGATTCGGGAGTGGCCTGGAAACGATATTCGCGCACAAAATCCTCAGCGGGTAAACGACGCTGCAATCTGGCCAGCGCGCGCCTGGCCGCACAGAGGCAGCCGGCTCGCCCCCAACGTGCAAACGGGGTGGGACGAGTCCCGAAGGACACACCCCACCCCGCTCACAGGTACTCCATACCCCGTACTTCGCTTCTAGCGATCGCGCTCGTCGTTCTGCGGACCGAACGGCGACCCACCGCCCATCGCGCCCTTGTTCTCGACGTGCAGCTTACCCTTCACGATCGTCGTACCAACCTGCAGCACGATGCCGTAGTCGCCGGTGTCAGCGGTGCCGCCGCCACCGAGGCCGCCGAAGCCGCCACCGCCACCACGACCGCCCTGCGCGGGCGCCGGGAGACCGATAAGGGCATAGATCTTGAGTACCGCCGCGCTCAGTGCCGCGGGCTGCGGAATCACCGGTGCCGGCACGGCGCCCGCACGCGGCGGGGCCGCTTCCGCCGGACGCGCGCAGAACGGTTCCCACTGCGTGAGCGGACGCTCGCAGCTACCCGCGCCGCCGCGTCCACCGCCGCCACCACCACGACCGCCGAACGGCACGTTCCCACCGCCGGGCGGATTGATGAGCAGTCGCGCCTGCGCGATTGCGGCGCTGTCGTACTTGGCCTTCGTGAGCGAATCGAACAGCTGCGGCGCCCGCACGGCGCGCAGAATGCTGTCACGCTTCTCGCTGGCGGAGAGCGCGGCTCGACCGGCCGGACGCGGCGTGATGGCATACGCCCACGTGACCGTGTGCAGGCCGGGCGCACCCGGACCGGTCAGCGTGGTGAGCGTATCACCGCCGGCGTCCACGATGCTGATGCGCGCCGACGTCGAGCCCGGCGTCGTGATGCGATACGAAATCGACGCGCCGTAGGCGGGGTTTTGCGTCACGAAGAAGTTCTGCGCGTTGCCGTTGCCGCTGGCGCCGCGCAGGGGCTCTTCGCCCCACTGGAAGCCCGTCTTCGGCGTGAACAAATGCACCGGCTTGGCAGCCACAGCGGCCGTCATCTCCTGCAGCGGGGCCACGTCGACGATCCAGAAGCCACGACCATGCGTGGCCGCGATGAGTTCGCGATCACGCGGATGGATCTGCAAGTCGTACACCGGCACGCTCGGCAGATTCGCCATGAAGCGCGACCACGTAGTGCCACGATCGATCGACGCGTACACGCCGATCGACGTGCCGACGTACAACAGATCGCGGTTGATGGGATCTTCGCGCACGACGTGCAGGAAGTCACCCGGTCCGCCGGTGGGAAGATTGTTCACGATCGACGAGAACGACTTGCCACCGTCCTTTGAGACGAACAGGTGCGGGCGGAAATCCCCCCAGCGGTGATTATCGAAGGCCACATACACGACGTTGGTGTCGAACTTCGACGCTTCGATCCGCGCGAGGTACACTTCGCCGCCGTTCGGCAGCCCCTGAATGCGCGCCGACAGATTCTCCCACGTGGCGCCGTCGTTCGACGACTTCCACACGTTGCCGTCGTCGGTGCCGGCGTACAGCAGGCCGGGCTTGGCCGGGCTCTCTTCGAGCGCCACGATCGTGCCGTACGTCTCGGCGCCGGTGGCATCGAGCGTGATACCGCCCGTGAGACGCAGCGCGGTATCGAGCTTGGCCGTGAGGTTTTTCGAGAGATCGGGCGAAATAATGCGCAGATCCTCGCCACGCTTCGTCGACTTCAGCACCTTATTGCCGGCGAAGTAGATCACCGACGGATTGTGCGGCGAGATGAAGAACGGCGCGTTCCAGTTGTAGCGGATCGACAGTTCGGTCGAGTCCTTCGCCTGGAGCGCGCGCAGCGCGGCGATGGCCGTGTTCTGCACCTTGGTGGCCGCCACGAGCGGATCGCCGCGCATGGTCGCGATCGAATCTTCCCACTGCTTGTAGCGCGCCTGCCAGGTGGGCTTGGCGAAGGCCATGCGCTCACCGCTCTTCAGATTCACGCGCGACACATTGCCACCCTGCGACTCGCCGTACACGACGTTCGGATCGGTCGGGTCCATCGCGGCGTAGAAACCGTCACCACCGGCAATCGTGAACCAGTAGCCCAGGCTCGTGGTCGGCGTGCGGCGCTTGCTCGGGCCACACCAGGTGCCGTTGTCCTGCGCACCGCCGCAGATGTTGTACGGCACCGCCATGTCGTACGCCACTTCGTAGAACTGCGCGACGGGAATGTTCTGCCCCTGCACGAAGTTGCCGCCCTTGTCGAACGTGATGGCGATGCCGCCATCGTTGGCGATGACCCAGCGCTCGGGATCACTCGGATCGATCCAGATGCCGTGCGAATCGATGTGCACGCCGTTGGCGGTGGCGCGATTGGTCTTGCCGCCGTCTTCCGACATTTGCAGGTCGGTGCTCGAGAAGTACACGCGATCGGGGTTCTTCGGATCGCTGCGCACCTGCGAGTAGTAGAACGGACGCACGTTGTAGTTGTTCATCTGCGCCCACGTGGCGCCGCCATCGGTGCTCTTCCAGAGCCCGTTGTTCTTCGGGCTGCGCTCGCCGATGATCGGGCCGGTCGCGTTGGCCGCGGCTTCGATCATCATGTACATGACGTTCGGATTCGCGTGGTTGATGTCGAGCGTCATGCGTCCCTTCTGACCGGCCGGGAATCCGCCGCCCTTCACTTCCGCCCACGTGGTGCCGCCGTCGGTGCTCTTCCAGAGCGCCGAGCCGGGGCCGCCGCTGAACAGCGAGTACGGCGTGCGACGCCGCTCCCAGCTGGTAGCGAACACGACGTTCGGATCCTTCGGGTGGATGGCCACGTCGATCATGCCGGCCTTGTCGCTCACGAACTTCACGAGCTGCCACGTGGTGCCGCCGTCGGTGGTCTTGTACAAGCCACGTTCCGGGTTGGAGCGCCACGCCGCCCCGAGCGCGGCCACGAACACGACGTTCGGGTTGCTCGGGTGCACCGCGATGCGACCGATGTGCTCAGTCTTCTCGAGTCCCTTGGCGGCCCACGTGATGCCGCCGTCGGTGGACTTGAAGATGCCGCCGCCCGGCTCGATCGAGTTGCGCGAGTTCGGCTCACCGGTGCCGGCCCACACCTGCTGCGTGTCCGACGGGGCGATGGCGAGCATGCCCATCGATATCACGCGCTTGTCGTCGAACACCGGGCGCCACGTGGTGCCGTTGTTGGTGGTCTTCCAGATGCCACCGCCCGCGGCAGCGGCGAACAGGGTCTTGGAGGGGCCGGGAATGCCGACGACGTCGGACATGCGGCCCATGAAGTTGGCGGGGCCGACCGTACGCCAGCGCAGGCCGGCCACGGCGGCGGAGTCGAGCGACTGCGCACCCAGTGATTGGGCACCCATGAGCACGCTACCGGCCAGCCACGCAAGGGAGGAAATTCGGGACATAGGGGAACGGTGGAGGGAGTGTTACAGGTTCACCATGGAAAACGTACGCCCCCCCCAACACGTTTAGCCAATGACACACACCCTCGGTTTTGCCGCGTTCGGCGCGGCCGGTCCCCTCGGTCCGTGGAGCTTCGAGCGCCGCGCGCCCGGCCCGCGCGACGTGCAGATCCAGATTCTCTTCTGCGGCATCTGCCATTCCGACCTGCACACCGTGCGCGGCGAATGGGGCCCGATCAGCTATCCGCAGGTGCCTGGGCATGAAATCGTGGGGCGCGTGGTCTCGACGGGGTCCGACGTCACCCGCTGGAAGGCGGGTGACATGGTGGGGGTGGGGTGCATGGTGGACAGCTGCCGCACCTGTCCCTCGTGCGAAGACGGGCTCGAGCAGTACTGCGAGGCCGGCATGACCGGCACCTACGGCGGCGTGGAGAAGCAGACGGGCCTCCCCACACAGGGTGGCTACTCCAACGCGATCGTGGTCGACGACCGCTACGTGCTGCGTATTCCCGACGGCATGGACCCGGCCGGTGCCGCCCCGCTGCTCTGCGCGGGGATCACCACCTTTTCGCCGCTCCGCCACTGGAAGGTCGGTCCGGGCAGTCGGGTCGGCGTAGTCGGCATTGGCGGACTCGGGCATATGGCCGTGAAGCTCGCCGCCGCGATGGGCGCCCACGTGGTGGTGCTCACCACCTCGCCATCCAAGATCGATGACGCCAAGCGCCTCGGCGCCCACGACGTCGTGATGTCGAAGGACAAGGCGGCGATGAAGGCCTTCGCCAATTCGCTCGACCTGATCATCGATACCGTCGGCACGTCGCATGATCTCGAGCCCGAGTTCGCCCTGCTCCGTCGTGATGGCGCGCTCTGCCTGCTGGGTGGCTCCCCCGAGCCGCACCACTACCCAGGCGCCTTCACGTTCATCATGAAACGGAAGAAGCTGGCCGGCTCGCTCATCGGCGGCATCCCGGAAACGCAGGAGATGCTCGACTTCTGCGCGGCGCACAACATCCTCGCCGACATCGAAGTCGTCGCCGCGTCGGCCATCAACGAGGCCTACGAGCGCATGCTCAACGCCGACGTGAAGTACCGCTTCGTAATCGATCTCAGCACGCTTGACGGCTGATCACCTGGCCCGATGCTAACGGCGGCGGGTCGTTTCCGTTAGCATTGGAACATGTCGCCCGCACTGCTCACAACAGGGCCTGACCCGGATTCGATCCTCGTCGTCGAAGGCGACGCCGATCTTCTGGACGTGCTCACGCACACCCTCGGTACCATTTGCGGTGCGGTCCGCACGGCGTCCACACGCACCGACGCTATCCGCGAGTGCACCATCGAGGCGCCCGATCTGGTGCTGCTCGATCTCGGCCTACCCGACGGCGACGGTGCCAACCTGCTGCGCCGGCTGCGCGGCCTTACCGACGCGCCGATCATCGTGCTGTCGGGTCGGGTGGAAGAAGAAGAAAAAGTCGCACTGCTCGACGCCGGCGCCGACGATTTCATCATCAAGCCCTGCGGTGCCGCCGAGTTGCTGGCTCGTGTGCGCGGCCAGATGCGCCGATCAGCCACGTCGATCGCCGCTCGTTCCTGGGCGCGCATCGCCACGGACGGCGTCGAGATCGACCTCATCGCGCAACGCGTCGTCCGGCACGGTGAGCCGCAGCGACTCACGCCCACCGAATGGGCCTTGCTGCGCGCGCTCGTCCTGCATTCGGGCCGCGCGCTTTCGTCGCGCGAGTTGTGGGATCTCGTGTGGGCTCGTGAGTTCGGCGACTTCGCCACGCACGTGCGTGTGCACATGACGCACCTGCGACGGAAAATCGAGCCCGACCCCTCGATGCCGCGCCTGATCATCACGGAGCCGGGCGTGGGCTATCGATTCGTCGGCCCGAAATAGCCGAGCCGGCAAACGAGACCGACGCGCCGTAACGCGGTTGGCAAACAGAATGCGCGGTACGTCCTTCGGCGTCTTGAACACACCGGCGAAGAAACGGAGCCGATCGACAACACCGCCGCCATCCCACCGCGCTGGCCGTCCTACCGCTTGCCGCGTCCTACGCACGGCTCCACATTCGCTCCCATGATGCGACTGACTCTTGCGGTGAGCGACCGACCAGTCATGACCCTGACCGACGCGCTCGCGCGCTTCGATGCGTTACCCGCGGTGTCCACGCAGGAGATGCACGGTGAATGGCGCGGCTCCGGGGTGCCGACCGGCCACGACATGGACGGGTTACTCGAGACCTATCAGTGGTACGGCAAGTCGTTCCTGAGCGACGAGGTCGTGCATCCGCTCGTATTCCGGACACGCCTTGGCCAGAAGTACGCCATCGATCCCTGCCTCATTCCGCTCTCGCTGTCGCGCTATCACGCGCTCACGCGGAACGTCGTGGCACGCGCGCTCTTCAGGCTGGCCACCCCGTTGCTGCGCACGCGCAGTCCACGGGCACGGTTGCGGACGGTATCCCATCGTGGCGTGACGACGGCCGCGATGGTGTATGATCATCTGCCCATCATCGACTGTTTCCGGCGCATCGACGAACGCACCATGCTGGGTGTCATGGACATCCGCGGTGCAGCGCCATTCTTCTTTCAGTTGGAGCGGGATACATGACGCTGGCGCGTTGGCTGATGGGGGCATTCATGTTGACCGTGCTGTTCCTGCTGGGACTCGCTACCGTGTGGGCTCCCGATAAACCGGTCGCGATGCTGACCGCTCGCTGGGCACCGCCGCCGTCGCGCTTCATCGCGCTCGGCGGCATGCAGGTCCATCTGCGGGACGAAGGCCCACGCACCGATTCGGTACCGATCGTCCTCGTGCATGGCACGTCGGCCAGTTTGCACACCTGGAATGGATGGGCCGAGTCGATGCGCGGGTCGCGTCGTGTGATCCGCTTCGATCTGCCCGGATTCGGCCTCACCGGCCCGTCCCCGGACAACGACTACGCGCTGGCCGCCTACACCCGCTTCACGCTGCAGCTGCTCGACTCGCTCGGCGTGTCCCGCTTCGCGATCGCCGGCAATTCACTCGGGGGCGAGGTGGCGTGGGAGGTGGCGGCCGCGGCGCCCGATCGCGTGGCGGCCCTGCTCCTGGTAGACGCGGCCGGCTACAAGATCGTCTCGCAGACGGTCCCGATCGGGTTTCGCATGGCCCGTGCAGAATGGTTGGCGTGGCTGTTCACCCGCATCCTGCCGCGCAGCGTCGTGGAATCGAGCGTGCGCAGCGTCTACGGCGACCCGTCACGTGTGACCGATTCACTCGTCACGCGCTACTTCGAACTCACCTTGCGCGAAGGGAATCGCGCGTCCCTCCCGCGCCGTTTCGCGCAGTCCGCCAACGGCGCGGATTCCGCGCGCATCACCGCCGTGCGCGCGCCCACGCTGATCATGTGGGGTGGGCGCGATGGCCTCATTCCGCCCGATCACGCCGGGCGCTTCGCGCGCGACATTCCGGGCAGCCGTCTCGAACTCTTCCCCGAGCTGGGCCATGTGCCGCATGAGGAGGATCCGGTGAGGACGGCGGCCGCGGCGCGCACATTTCTCGCGTGCCCGCATTGCTGACGCATCGCTGGACTGATCACACAGAGGCAAAGAGTAAAAGAGAAAAAGGCTCTTCGTGCCTTCGTGTGGGTGATTTGCGTGGGTTGTGAGCAGGTGCGCGTCGTCGCTTCACAGGGGCAAGCGCGTACGGTACTGGTGGCACGCGGGCACGAGTGTGGATGACTGTCGAGCCGCGGCGCCCAATGGAGTTGCGGGA
>CAMBRJ010000087.1 GCA_945870175.1 Gemmatimonas phototrophica | reverse complement strand
CGAGTGCCTCGGCGGCGGCGATCAGCTCGATCGCCAGCACATGCCGGAGGTTGCGCACGGAGCGCCGCAACTTGGTCGCGGCACCCATCGCCATCGGCACCACATCTTCCTTGTTGCCGTCGGTCGGAATCGAGTCGACGCTGGCCGGGTGCGCCAACCCCTTACACTCGCTCGCCAACGCGGCGGCGGTGACCTGCGACATCATCTGCCCCGACTCGAGACCCGGAGAACCGGCCAGAAACGGCGGCAGTCCGTGGTTGAAGTCGGGGTGGACCAGACGGTCCGTACGCCGTTCGCTGATGACGGCCAAGTTCGCGCAGATGATCGCCAGGAAATCACTCGCCATCGCCACGGCCTGCCCGTGGAAGTTGCCGCCGCTCAACAATTCGCCGGTGGCGAGCACCAGCGGGTTGTCGGTGGCCGCGTTGAGTTCGCGCGCGATGACGCCACGCGCGAAACGCAGGGCGTCGAGCGCCGGACCGTGCACCTGCGGGACGCAGCGGAGCGCGTATGCATCCTGCACCCGCGGATCGCCAAAACGATGCGACTCGCGAAGCTCGCTCCCGTCGAGCAGCATGCGCAGCATCGCCGCCGACTCCATCTGCCCCGACTGTCCGCGCGCCTCCTGGATGCGCGCGTCGAAGGCATCGGGTGTCCCGAGCAAGGCTTCGAGGCTCATGGCGGTCGCCACATGCGCCGCGTGCCACAGCCTGGTCAGCTCGGCGCACGCCAGCGTCGCGACGGCGGTGTGCGCCTGCGTGCCATTGATGAGGGCGAGGCCCTCTTTCGCTTCAAGCGTAACGGCGACGAGTCCCGCCGCGTCGAGCAATTCGAGCGAGGGCGCCTCGCGCCCCTGCAGACGCGCGGTGCCTTCGCCGATCAGCGTCAACGCCAGATGTGCCAGCGGCGCGAGATCGCCACTGGCACCCACGCTGCCCTGCTCCGGCACGACGGGCCACACGCCAGCATTGAGCATCGCCAGCAGCGACTCCACTACGACCGGGCGGGCACCAGCGAAGGCGGTGGCAAGCACGTTCGCACGGAGCAGCATCATCGCGCGCACTTCCCGTTCGGGCAGCGGATCACCAACACCGGCCGCATGACTCCGCACGAGATTGCGCTGCAGCGCCGCGAGCTGATCACCAGCGACGGTGACCTCGGAGAGCTTTCCGAAACCCGTATTGATGCCGTACACCGGCTCGGCACGCGCCACGGCGCGGTCGACGACATCGCGCGTGACCTGCATACGGGCCCGCGCCTCCGGGGCCAGTCCGACGGCCAGCACGCCATCAGCGACCGCCATCACGTCGGCGATCTGCAACGAACGTCCGTCAAGCAGCAGCATCGTATTCGGTCTCCGCGCCGGTCGAACCGACGGCTCAGTATCCGCTAGACGAGCGGTACGTCTGACGATCGTAATTAAACTTGAGTTCCGGCTGCGCCTTCAACGCGATGAAGAAGTTGAAGGAAAAGCTGCCGCTTGGCGTCTGCGAAAAGGCGAACACGGCGTTCCAGTCATGCAACTGACGCTGTAGTCCCACCTGCTGACTCGCGAACCGGGCTCGCTCCACGTCGTACTGCGTGCTCCACTGCGCCGACCAATTCTGCGTGATGCCAAACGACATCGTCGCGGACACGTTCTGCGTGGCCGGCTGGATGAACACGGGGGCGCCGATCGCGCTTTGCCCCGACGTGAGCCCGGTGGCCTGTGCGCTCTGCGCATTGACCAGACACTGGTCATACACGAAGAGGCCGAGCGCCCGTTGCGGCTCGCAGAACGTCGATGGATCGTTCACGATCTGCGTACCGCCTCGCGGCCGCCGCTGTCGCACCGCATTGTATTGCAGATTCAGATTCCATCCGCCACCGGACGGCAACGAGGCCTGCATCCCACGCATGTTGCCGCCACCGGCGGCATTCATCTGGCGGCTCTGCTGCGCCACGTTCTGGTCGGACGCATTGCGCGGCGCGTTCGTGCTGTCGATCGCTTCCAACGCCGTCGACATGCCAAACAGGCGGCCGAACAGCGCGACCAGTCCCGACTTGCCGTTGAGGGAGAACGTGACACCGAAGTCGGTGCGATACGGACTGAACGTGGCGGTATCCGAAGCCGGGTCGCCCTGGAACAGATCGTACGAGGTGCGGAAGTCGAGATCGGGCAACAGATCGGTGCGCCCCGAAATCGTGAACATCTTGTCAGTGAAGCCGTTGCCAGTGGAGTCGGCTCGGATAAAATCGTACGACAACGACGAGAAGTTGAGCGCCAACAGCTTGATCTTCTTGCCAGAGTCCTGCGTCGAATCGGCATTCGACTTGAGCTTCGCTTCCAAGTTCGTAGACAAGTTCAGCGACACACGGTTTTGTGCAAGCGACGAGAGATAGCCCACGCGCGTCCGCCCGAGTGCCTGCAGGTACTCGTCGCTGACGTTGGCGTCTGGCGAGTAGCTATAGCTGATTCCGGGCGCGATCGAGTGGCGGAACTTGGCGACGGATCCGATACCCGGTAGCATGGCGTAGAGCGTGGGTGAGGCCGACAGCGCATAGCTCAGTCGCTTCGACTGTTGCACCCACTTGCCTCCACTACGCTCGGTGCGGACGAACAGCCCCGAGGCGCCGTCCACGTTGTTCACCGAGATCGACGGCGACAGGTTCCAGGTGCCCTGGAAGAAGCGCGGCAATCCGAACGAGGTAGTCCAGTCGAAGTTCGACTCGAACGTCTTGGCGAAAACCCGCGTGGAGCGGACCGACGTGTCGCGCACGCCGATCATTTCGCGCTGCTCCGGGAAGTCGCGATACTGATCGGACAGCGTGAACGAATTATTCCACTGCCAGTCGCCGATTTTGATCGGTGTTTCGAAACCGAATTGCATGTTTCGACGGTTCGCATTGAAGCGCGAGCTGTCGATGCCGCCGCCCGTACGGATGTTATAGACGTACGGAAACTGCAGTCCTTGATCGATTTTGCTTTGCCCCGTAACCGCCAGCCGCAGCGACGGCGTCCACGAGAACCGACCCGCAGCCAGTGTGCCTGTGGTGACGTTCAGTGACGGAAAATCCATGTCGACCTGCGTCCGTCCTGGGTACTGCACGCGGCTGCCGCCCACGTTGATCTGCGCTGGGCCAACCTTGGTCTGGTAGTTCAACTGGGAACGGATCGTCGCGTTGGCGGCCGTCGGGTTGATGGTCGTCTGCCGCTGGATCGTGGTGTTCTGCACCCAATTCAAACGGGCCGTCAGCCGCGTCTGACGTGAGAAGTCCTGATTGTGATTCCAGGTGACCGACGTATTGGTCGTGCCATTGCGCTGCGCGAGATACGACACCGCCGTTTCGCCGCTGATGAACCGGTCGAGCCACTTGTACCGCAGCTCGGTATTCCCGCGCAGGAAGCCCGGGTCCTGATCCGTGCTGCGCGCGCCCGAACGCCAGTCGAATGACGCCTCGGCGTTCATGTAATCGCTGATGGCGAGGAAATAGCCAATGTTCGTAATGCTGCGCCGATACGACGGGCTGTTCCGGAGGAGTTCGGCGATGCCGAAGTTCGGCGTCAGCATGCCGCTTCGCCGGCCGCTGCGCACATCCTGGAAGAAAAAGGGGATCCAGAACACCGGGACTTCGCCGATGTACAGCACGCCCGGCCGCGCCACCATCACGTTCTCGGACACGAACTTCATGTCCTTCGTGGTGAAGTGGAAATGCGGCTCGGCGTGATCGCAGTACGTGAACGAGCCGTTTTTGGCGAACACGATATGACGACCGCTCACCAGCGAATCGGAAATGATCGTGCCGCGCTCAGCGCTCAGAAATAGCCGCTGGCCCGACGTCACCGACGTCGAGAAGGCGCCGGTGACACCCTGCTTCGACTGGAGGTCGTACTCAATACGGCCCCTGGCGATGAAATCGTCGGCGTCCTGCTGCTGTGGATCACGCAGGAGCACCGTGTCACCAATGGCCACGACGCGCTTGGTCGAGTCGTTGTAGACGATCGAGTCGCCGATGATCATCGTCTCGTCACGCTGCACCGCCGACGGCTTTCCCTTGAGAATCAGGGCGCGCGACAGCGCATTGAAGAAGACGGTATCTCCCTGATACTGCACCTTTCGATACCCCTCGCGATCGAGGAGCGCGCGCATGAGCGAGTCCGGCGGTGTCCAGCTAAAGACTTCGCGCTCCTTGCTCAACTGCGCCAAACTGTCCGTTCCCGCCGCCTTGCCCGGTGCGGCCTTTCCGGCCGGCGTGGGCCGCGTGGGCGTGGGCCGCTGGGCGGTCAACGGCGCCGCGAGCATCACGCCGCCGAGCACGACGCTGAGCATCGCGAAAACGACGGAAGAGCATCGGCCGCGCGCAGGCACCCCGGGAACGGGCACCAATCGGCTCACTCGTCCACGGCAGCGATCCGCCGCTCGCGACGACGACTGATGAACTTCGAGACCGTGATCGACACTTCGTACAGCATGTACAGGGGGATCGTCAACGCGATCAGCGACGTCGGGTCGGAGCCCGGCGTGATCAGCGCGGCCGCGACGATGCAGCCGAGGAACGCGTGGCGGCGGAATCTTGAGAGGTACTTCGGCTGCACGATGCCCATCGCCGACAGCAACGCGATCACGATCGGCAGCTCAAAGATGGCGCCGAACGCGAGGCACATGGAGATCACGAAACTGACGTACTGATCGACCGTCTGCATGATCTGCACCGAGCCGCTCTGAAAACTCATGAAGAAGCTGAGCGTGACGGGCAGCACGTAGAAAAACGAGAGCGCCATACCGGCCAGAAAAAGCACCGCCGCGCCGACGAGTGCCGGGATGACGGCCTTCTTCTCGTGTCCGTACAGCGCGGGGGAGAGGAACCCCCAGAGTTGCCACACCAGCACGGGCGACGCGGCGATCAGCCCCAACGTGATCGAGGCGTCCATCACGATGTCGAAAAGGTCGCTCACGTGCGTGACCATGAGCGGCTGCTTCAGAAATGGCTGAATCGGCTGCGACAGAAACGCAATGATGTCGACCTTCTTGCTATACAACAGCGCGAAGGCGACGCCGACACCGAGCGCGATCGCCACGGCACACTTGAACAGCCGCCAGCGCAGTTCCTCGAGGTGCTCGAGAAACGGCATTTCCACACTATTCCTGCTGGACATCAGCGAAGTCGTCCTGGTCGCGCGGTCAGCGCAGCGTCTTGAGTTGTTCGGCCGCGAGCTCGGCCTCATCGCTGCGCGGATAGCGGGCGATCACCTGCTCGAGCAGCTGCCTGGCCTGTGGGGTGCTGCCCTGCTGCAGCACCAGCTGCGCCCGCTTGTAAAGCGCCGTGGGCGCCTTGGGCGACGTGGGATGGGCACTCACGACCGCCGCATAGGCCGCATCGGCGGCCGGCAAATTCTTTTCCTTGGCGAACGATTCCGCGATCCAGAATTGCGCGTCGGGTGCGTAGTCGGACGCCGGATAGTTCGTGAGGAGCTCCTGAAAATAAATGCGCGCCGTGGCGCTGCTCCCGCGGGTGAGCTGATCACGCCCGTCGGTGTAGAGCTGGTTGGGTCCTGGCGCCCGCGCGGCCACGCTGTCAACCGCGGGCGGCGGTGTGCGTCCGCTGGCGGGAGGCACACTCGGCGGCACCGTTCCCACCGGCGGCGCGACCACCGCGGCCGCGCTACGCGACTCGATCTCCGAGCGGAGTCTGGCGATCGTCGCCTGACTCTGCCCAAGCAAGGTCTGCACTTGCAGCATCTGCTCGCGGATCGCGCGCATGTCCCCGCGCATGTCACCCTGAATACTCACGGTACGGGCACTGACCTTCGACAACGAGTCGCTGGCGACCTGCAACATCCGCATCGTCTGGGTCAACGCGTCGCGCTGCTCCAGCTGATTCTTGAGGATCTCAGCGCGCAGCGACGAGATGTCACTTTGCACGATGCGCACGTCCCCGCGGGTCGCGAAACAGCCTCCCGTGGCGACAAGCACCACGAGAGGGAGGAGCCGCCACACCCGGGAGCGCAGCGTGTGCCGAAGTCCGAGTGCGGCGGCGCCCATCACTGCGCGCGCAGCTGATCGCCGCCGGCGATGAGCTCGAACTCGTCGCGACGGTTGCGCGACCAGGATTCTTCTGTCGTGCCCTGCACGGCCGGCCGTTCGCGCCCGAACGACGCCGTCTCGATGCGCGACGCGTCAATGCCACGGTCGGTCAGATACCGCTTCGCGGCTTCGGCGCGACGACGGCCCAGCGCGATGTTGTACTCGTCGCTGCCGCGCTCATCGCAGTGCCCGGCGATGCGAATCTTCACCGCCGGATTCGCGTTCAGCACCGTAATCTTCGCGTCGAGATTGGCCTTCGCGTCCTCGCGGAGCTCGTCCGCGTCGTACTCGAAGTAGATCGTCTCGAGCAGACGCGCCCGCGTGGCCGCGAGCCTCGTACGATAGTCTTCCATCGTATCGCGTGCGGCGGGAGCAGGAGTGGTATTCGTCGGCCGGGTGGGCTGCGGCTGCACAACCGGGGCCGTCTCTGCCTGCGGGGCGACCACCGGCTTCTTGCGACAGGCACCCAGCACCAGCGTGGTGGAGGCCAATACCAGGGTCAGGCGAGATACACGCATCATGTCGGGAAACTCCGAGGGGGAGAGTGAAAAGGACGGTGGCTACTGCGACAACAACCGCGGGGACCACGCGGACAATCTCGCCTCGGACCCGAAGGTGAGTTGGCGCGAGCGTCCGGTTTCAACATCCACGATCCACAACTGGCGCGTTCCGGCCCGCGTTGACGAAAACACGATATGCCGGGAATCCGGGGCCCATGATGGGTCGTCGTTCCGGCCGTCGTTCGTCACGAACTTCACGGACTGATCGCGCAAGTTGATGGTCATGATCTGGAAGGTGCCGCCGTTTCGAGACTGAAACGCCACGAGACGACCATCGGGAGACCAATCGGGCCCCGCACGGTAGTCGCGATCGCCGAACGCCGCCGCCGTCAGCAGCTCCACGTTCGTTCCATCTAGATCGCTAATATACACTTCGGGATGCCCCGAGCGGTCTGACATGAAGGCGATTCGCTGCCCATCCGGACTGAACGTCGGCTGGGTACTCGCCCGGCCGCGTCCCACCGTCATCCGACGTGGCGCCCCGCCCTCGATCGGCATGGCATACAGATCCGTGCCGCTCTCCGAGCCCCGCGCGTACACCACGGTCCGGCCATCGGGGGCGATCGCCGGCGAGCTATGCTCGATGCCGGGCGACGCGGCCAGCGTGCGCTGCGATCCGGTGCCCAGATCCGTCATCATGATTGGATTGCGGACGCCGTCGAGCACGCTGTAGACCAGCCCACGCCCACCCGGCAGCCATTGCGGTGACATGCCGCCGGGGGTCGCCGGGGTCACATTGGCGCGATCGCTGTCCACGATCCACACCCGGCCGCCTCGCGTGAATGCGATTCGCGTCTGCGCGATGCCACGCTGTCCCGTGATCCACTCCTCGACCGCGTCCGATACACCATGCATGGCCGAACGCCAGGCCGGAGAGAGCGCTGGCGAAGGGAGCGGAAAGTCCTTGCTGTTCAATACGGCCGTCTTCGACACGTCGTGCAACGCCACGCGGACCCAGCCCGACGGCAATAGCGTCGGTTGCACGATACCGTCGACACCGAGCTTGCTGAACAGCGGATAATTAGGCGGTCCATTCACCACCGGCGCACTCGACGTCGACACGACGTTGAAGCGATCGCTGTAATCGAAATCCCGCGCCAGGATCGTCGCCACCGAATCGCCGTTGACGCCCTTCACCGGCAGCACGATCAATGCGGTCTTCTGACCCGCCACATAGCGCGTGCTGAGGCTCACGCCCGGCGGCTGCGCCTGCGCTGCGGTGTGCGACGGCACGGCAGTGCCGACGGCCAGCAGCGCACCGGCCAGCACCGGCCATGCGGGAAGCGACAGGGAACGGGGCATCATCTGGGGCATGCGGTCAGTTGGGTCGCAAGGCATAGTCAAACGTGAAGTACACGATCAGCACATCGTCCGTCCATCCCTGGGGGAGCGGGCCGAATCCGCGCGTCGAGCCAACCGCCTCGATCGCGCCCATCGCATCGAGATCGTAAATGCGATCACCGGAACCCTTCACGACTTCGATCGCCAGCACCGAGCCGTCGCGTCGGATGGTGAATTTGACCTCTGACACGAGCGACGCCGACACACGGCGCGGCGTCCAGTTCAGCGTAAGTTGCCTCACGATGTTCTGCAGGTACCCGGGATAGGGAAACTCGATCCCGCGAATATTGAGATTCGCGACATCCGCCCCTGTGCCGCCCTGCGCTCCAGCACCAGCCTTGGGCGCCGCGGTCGACTTCGACGCCGCTGGCGATGCAGACTTCGCACCCGCCTTCTTCGTGCGCGACGTCGAGGGCGTCGCCTTGGGCGACGGCAGCACCTTTTTCGCCGTCGATGGCTTTGGCACGACCTTCTCTTCAGGCACACGCTCGGCGCCGGCGATATCGGGGGCTTGCGCGGACGGCTGCGCGGCGGGCGTCACGACTCCCGCCTGTCGCGGTCCCGGCGGCGCCCCCACCAGCTCCACGCGATACACGGGCGGCCGCGGCGCCACGGCACGCGATCCCCACCAGAGCGCCGCAGCCACGAGCCCGAGATGCACCACCGCCGAGAACGCGATACCGCGGCCGAGCGTCGTCGGCCTGATCGCCGCGTGCGACGGACTCACCGATTGCCGTCCGGGTCCGCGACGAGCCCCACATCCGTAAGACCCTTCGCCTTCATCGCCGCCACGATGCGCACCACCGTGCCGTAGGGCACGGCTTCGTCGGCGCGCAGATACACCCCACCCCCGCCCTTCTTGTCCGACAACGCCCTGAGACTACCGGCGAACTCGTCGAACGACAGCATCGTCTCATCGATGAAGATCTGCCCGCGACGATCGACCGTGATCACGAGACCATTTTTCGGCTCGAGTGGCGCGACATCGGCCGTCGGCAGCGCGATATCCACCCCGCCCTGCATGATCAGAGCCGTGATCATG
>CAMBRJ010000086.1 GCA_945870175.1 Gemmatimonas phototrophica | reverse complement strand
TTCGCCAAGGGGATCCCACGGGTTGGGCCGGGCGTCTCGCGCACACCAACGCCCACAGCCCACCGCAAAACGGTCGCGCCAGGCATCACTGCCAGCGCGACCGTTCCACGATCCATCCAACCCGAGCCGACTAGGCCACTTCGGCCACCAGTTCGGCTTCGTCCGGGCTCGGTACGTCCCACTCGTTCGCGCACTTGAGACACTTCCGGAACGCGCCGCGGGTCTTGTTGCTCTTGGCCTCGGCCCCCACGTATCCGCACTCCGGACACGTTTCAGAGACGGGCTTGTCCCAGACCACGAAATCGCAATTCGGGTAGTTCTCGCAGCCGTAGAACGCCTTGCCGCGCTTCTTGCTGCGCCGCTCGGCGATCTCGCCGCCGTCTTTCGGACAGGTCACTCCAGTAGGCATGGAGCGCGTGCCGCGGCACTTCGGGAACTTGGAGCAGCCCAAGAAGTCGCCCGAACGCCCGTGGCGCACCACCATCGCTTCGCCGCACTCCTGACACATGTACTTCGTGAGCTCGGCCGGCTTCTTCTCGCCTTTGATGGGGCGCGTGTACTTGCACGCCTTGGGGTGATTTTCGCAGGCCACGAACGGACCGAAGAAGCCGCCCTTGGCCACGAGCTTGCCGCCGCAGTCGGGACACTTGTCGGTGGCCAGCGACGAGAGGTCGTAGGCTTCGCCGATGAGCGCGTCGAGATCGTTGTCGTTGAGCGTGGCCTGGAACGGCGTCCAGAAGTCGGTGAGCGCGCGCACCCAGCCCAGTTCGCCGTCAGCGATCTTGTCGAGCTCCCCTTCCATTTGCGCGGTGAACTGCACGTTGAAGATGGCGGGGAATTTCTTGACCATGACGCGCTCCACCGTTTCGCCCAGCGGCGTCGGAAAGAAGCGGCGTTGTTCGAGCAACACGTAGCGTCGTTCGGCGAGGACCGAGATGATCGACGCGTAGGTAGACGGACGGCCGATGCCCAGGCGCTCGAGCTCCTTGACCAGCGAGGCTTCGGAGAAGCGCGGCGGCGGCGCCGTAAAGTGCTGGGTAGGCGTGATCGCCTTGACCGGTACCGACTCGTCGAGCTCGAGATACGGCAACGCCTGTTCATCTTCGAGCGCCTTGCCGTCCCCCTCTTCGCGGGCTTCGCGATAGAGCGTGAGGAAGCCATCGAACTTGATGACGGAGCCGGTGGCGCGGAACAGATACGCGTGCCCCTTCGTCGGAATGTCGAAGTCCACGGTGGTGGTATCGAACACGGCCGGCGCCATTTGCGACGCCATGAAACGCTTCCAGATCAACTCATACAGCTTGAACTGATCGGCGGTGAGCTTCTTGGCGAGACGGTCATCCGGGCGGCGCGTGGGGTCGGTTGGTCGAACGCCTTCGTGGGCGTCTTGCGCGTTGGCCTTCGCACTCGGGTAGAGCTGCATGCCCGCCGCGAGGTACGCCTCTCCATACTCGGCCTGCAGCCAATCACGCGCCGAACCGGCCGCGGTCTCGGAGACGCGCGACGAGTCGGTACGCATGTACGTGATGAGACCGACCTGCCCCTCTTCGCCACCGACGTCGATGCCTTCGTACAGATCCTGCGCGAGCCGCATGGTGCGCTTGGAGCCGAAGCCGAGCTTCTTGGCGGCTTCCTGTTGCAGCGTGGACGTGGTGAACGGCGCGGCGGGATTCTTGCGCTTCTCGCGACGCTTGACCTCGGTGACCGTGAACTGCGTCCGTCCCTTGAGGTCGGCGAGGATGCGGTCGGCTTCCGGACCGGTGGAGATCTCCGGCTTGTTGCCGTCGATCTGATGCAGCTTGGCCGTAAAGGGCTGCGTGCCCTTTTGCAGATCGGCGGCGATGCTCCAGTACTCGACCGGGGTGAAGGCACGGATCTCGCGCTCGCGCTCCACGATGATGCGCAAGGCGACCGTTTGCACGCGACCGGCCGACAGGCCCTTTTTGACGGTCTTCCAGAGCACCGGGCTGGCTTTGTAGCCGACGAGACGATCGAGCACGCGGCGGGCCTGTTGGGCATCGACTTTCTTGGTGTCGATGTCCATCGGGTTCGCCATGGACTCCTGTACCTTCGCCTTCGTGATCTCGTGGAACATCACGCGGCGGATCGGGGCCGTGACGGCGTACCGGGGCGGTTGCGTGAAGAACTGCTCCACATGCCACCCAATCGCCTCACCTTCGCGGTCAGGGTCGGTAGCGATGAAGATCTCGCGGGCGCCCTTTGCGACCCGCTTGAGTTCGGCGAGGATGTCTTCCTTGCCCTCGATGGTGACGTAATCGGGGGCGAAGCCGTGCTCGATGTCGATGCCGAGTTTCTTGGCAGGCAGGTCGCGCACGTGCCCGACGGTTGCCTTGACCGTGAAGCCTTTGCCGAGGTACTTGCCGATCGTTTTCGCCTTGGCTGGCGACTCGACGATGACCAGCGTGGTGCCACCGGCCAGTGCGGGTTCGTCGTCGTCCGGGGCCGCGACGCCCACACGGGAACGGCTTCGGGCCTTGGTGCTGCTGGCCTTCTTGGCGGCGGACTTGACGGCGGCCTTTTTGGCCACGGTCTTCGCCGGCGACTTAGCCACGGTTTTGGCGGCCGACTTGCGCGCAGGCGACGGCGCAGCGACGAGGCCGACGGCCGGCGCTGTGGACTTCTTCACCGTTTTCTTCGCGGCCTTTTTGGCCACTTTCTTGACGGCTTTCTTCGCGGCGGGCTTGGACAGGCTGCTACCCGCCGCGGTCGTGCCCTTCTTGATTGGCATCAGCTCAGTGTACCTGGGAGCGCTCACCGTCCATCGCCCCATCATCGACCCCCACGTCCTCCGCGATACCGCGGATGTCTGCGAGGCTGATGCGGCCGTCGATATGGACGAGCGCGCGCTCCACCAACTGCTCAAAATCGTTGAGATTCACCGCTCCGGAGCCACCCAGCTTGACCAGGTAGCCCCAGGCTTCGGCGGTAAACCGTCCGCGCTCGTGCGGCCCCTGAACGCGGAGCGGCCCGTTGCGCGACATCACAGCACCACCCGATCCGCGCGGAGGTGCAGTATCGCTGTAAAGAAGTGAAAGAATCTCACCAATCTGTCGCCGGTCATATCCTTGCAACGAGAGATAGGCCTCAACCTCCACGACATCCGTGTCGGCAGCGAATCGTTCGCGCAAATCATCGACGACAGGTGTCCACCGATCGTTCATCGCCTAACCTATCCCCGGACTCCCGTCGTGGGCAAGCGCCACTATGGAATCTATAAGTCGTTGTGAATCAACAGTTTCCACCGCTACCGTCACATCGGCCAGGGCGTACAGCCCAGATCGCCGGTCCCACAAGGACTGCATGGCCATAGCCGGGTCCGCTTGAGCAAGCAGCGGGCGAACGATCCGTGACCGAGTCAGGCGTCGCAGCGCCTCCTTCGGCGAAATCTGAAGGTGAATGATACGCCCCGGAGGACGCAGGAGCGCCATGGCGCCAGGTATGGTGACCCATCCCCCCCCCGGCGCGAGCACCATTGGTGGCGCGGCGGCCAGTTCCTGCGTCAGCGAATATTCCAAACCACGGAACGCCGCTTCCCCTCGTTCGGCGAAGATCCGAGCGACGGAAATCCCTTCCCGTCGCTCGAGCTCTGCGTCGAAGTCCAAAAACGGCCGCGACAGGCGCTTCGCCACCGCACGACCGACGGTGGACTTGCCGGACCCCGGCAGCCCGACGAGCACGAGGTGCCCATCGATCTGAAGGCCAGCCGGCTGGGTCACCCCGCCCGCTCGTCCAATCGAGCGAGATACGCGTCGAGATTCCGCCGCACCTCGCCCAGCGAGTCACCACCGAACTTTTCCAGCAGGGCATCGGCCAACACAAACGCCGCCATCGCCTCGGCAATCACGCCCATGGCGGGTACCGCGGTAACATCGCTTCGTTCCGCAACGGCTGAGGCCGCCTGTCCGGTCGCGACGTCAACCGTACCTAGCGGACGCATCAGTGTCGAAATGGGCTTCATCGCCACGCGAATCACCAGCTCCTCGCCGGTGGTCATGCCCCCTTCGGTGCCCCCCGCCCGGTTCGTCTTGCGGCGCACGTGGCCCATCCGGGTGTTCCCGAGGGCGGCCTCGATTTCATCGTGCACCTCCGCGCCGGTGCGGCGTGCGGCCTCGAACCCCAGTCCGATTTCGACGCCCTTCACGGCCGGGATCGAGAGCATGGCCTGCCCCAACCGTCCATCAAGGCGCCGGTCCCACGACACGTGCGACCCCAGTCCGACAGGAAGGCCGGTTACGACGACCTCGCAAATACCGCCCAGCGTGTTGCCGTCCTTCTTGGCCGCATCGATGCGCGCGATCATCTCGGACTCGGCCGCGGCATCAAGCGTCCGCAACGGCGAGGCGTCCGAGGCGGCATTGATGTCGTCTGGCAGTACGGTAGGACGGGCCGCATCGACTCCGCCAAGATGCACCAGATGCGAACCGACCCGGATGCCCAGTTCGCGCAACAGCACGCGACAGACGGCACCGGAGGCCACGCGCGCGGTCGTCTCACGGGCCGAGGCACGCTCGAGAATGTCGCGGGCGTCGGTGCGATCGTATTTGAGCAGTCCCGTGAGATCGGCGTGTCCCGGACGCACCCGCGTCACCTGCCGCTTCCGGGGGCCGTCGGCGTCGCCGTCGCGCGGCGCCGGGTCCATGATCTCGAGCCAGTTCTGCCAGTCGCTGTTGCGGATCAGCATCGAGATCGGCGAGCCGAGCGTCTCGCCGGCGCGCACGCCCGACAGGAACTCGATGCGATCCGTTTCGATCTGCATGCGGCGCCCTCGGCCGTACCCCTGCTGTCGGCGGGCGAGGTCGGCGTCGACGTCGGCGGCCAGCAAGGGGACACCGGCCGGTAGGCCTTCGAGGATCGAGACGAGCGCCGGGCCATGGGACTCGCCGGCGGTGGTGAAGCGGAGCATGAATGTGCGAAGCAGACGCGAAGGGAGGCCGGTGGTTCCGGGGCCCGTGTCACAACGTATGACGCGAGGAGGCGCGGCGGGAGCGTTGCGCCATATGAACGTGCCAAGTGGCGGCGGCACCAACGCACCACGGCCCCGAGGCAACTGCCTCGGGGCCGTGCGACTGTCGGCTTCGATCAACTGCGTTCCGCGGCGTTACTGGCAGCTGGTGGTGAAGTTGTCGGGCAACGCGACCACGGTGACACCGCGAATCGTGGCGCCGACGAGCACCAGCTGGCCATTCGGACGCGTGGTGGCACGCACCGGTCCAATGATCGGGTCGCGAATCGGGATCGAGGCGATCTTGCGATAGCAGTACGTGTCGAACACGTCGATGACCGGCTCGCTCGACGCGATGAATGCGAGGCGAGTGCGGAGCGTGGAGTTGGCTCCCGTGTTGAGCGGATGAAAGTCGAGCCCGCCACCGCTGGGCCGTGACTGCAGGATGCCCTGCAAGCGGAGCGTGCGATCGAACAGATACGTGGAGTCGCCCTTCACCGCATTCAACTCGCCGTCGAAGTTGATGCCGACGCCCTGGACGCGGGAGAAGGTGTTCGCCACGAAATCGGTGACATCGAGCGGACGGGAGACACCGCGGTCAATCACAGGCGTGGGCGGTGTGGAGTCCATGCCCATCGTCGCGTCGTACGTCATGGCGCGGCTGCCGAGCACCGATCCGCCTTCCCCGAACACCGCACGGCGGAAGTTGCCTGAGCCGCGCACGAAGGTGGTGTCGCGGAAGGCCAGCTTGTCGAGCCGGACGACGACTGAGTAGGAGAAGAAGCCGCCGCTGCCGTTCGGCACGTTCTGCTTGTAGGGCAACAGCAGCGAATCCTTACCGAAGCCGGCCGCGGCGAAGCGTTCGACTTCCAGCGTGTCCGAGCGGCCTTCCGACTGGCCCATCGCCTGCTCGAAGAAGAAGTGCGACGTGCGCTGCGTGAGATTTTCCCAGCGGAGGGTGCCCTGGTTCGGGAACGGCACCGACTGACCCGGCGTGGGTGTGGTGGAGTACACCGCGATGATGTCGCGACACGGCGCGCCTGGCGTGGTCGCGCCGTTGCAGGTGACCGCGAGATACTGCGGACGATCGCTGAAATCATATAGCGTACGCTGCGTCATCGGCGCATCGGTGGCCTGCGACCGTACCGTCGTGATGCTATAGGCGACGATGTTTGGCAGCGCGTAGCGGAATACTTCACGGCCCGTCGTCCCCGCCCTCAGGTCGACATAGCTGATGTTGGTTCCGCCGGAATTCGCCACGAGCAGCGTGTCGCCCATGCTCCCCTCGCGGTTGCGCGGCCACGGCGCGATGCCCCACGGGCGCGAGCCCACGGCGATCGGCGTGCGGAACGTCGAGTCGGCCATATTATAGACCTCGAGCCAGTTGCGCTCGATGTTCGACAGGTAGATCCGATCGGTCCGCGGGAAGTAGAATGCATCAGCCACCTTTCCACCGCTGGGCAACGGACTAGTGTAGCCGGCGACGACCGCGACCGTGTCGAGGCGCAGCGCGCCCGACGTATAGCGCGCCACATCGCGACGACCGTTCGCATTGCGGGCAAAGCCCGCGACGGTGACCAGGGTCGGGAACACCGTGACCGGTACCCGGGAGCGGAAGGTACGAAGCAGCGTCGAGAAGCCGCCGGTCGAGGTGACGGAGTCCGCAACGACGAGCTGCCCGGTCAGGGTGCGCACTTCGTAGCCAAGTACCGAGATGCCTACCGGATCTGTGGCTTCCACGAACACCGTGTCCTGCACTTCGAGTCGCGCGGCGACACCGGTGCGCACGATCGGAACCGTGGTCGCGTTCGCCGGACTCTGTACCACGTACTGCACGGCAGCCCCAAGCACCCGCTGATTGAGCGAGTCGGTCACGAACGGCGTGACGGTGATGATCTGCCCCTTCACGGTATCCGGCACGACGAGCGTGTCGAGCACCGCAACGGAGTCCTTGAGCGGATTACCGAAGGACGCGGAGTCCTTCACGTTATACGCGCCGGTGATTTCGTAGCCGAGCGTACGCACCTTGTAGCGCGCCTTCCCGGAGAACGAGACCACGAGCGACTTGCCGCTGACGACCGGCGATCCGGTGACCGGGCTGGTCAGGATGGCCTGCGGCGGTTCGAGATTGCCGACGGTGAGCGCGACGCGCGCGGTGTCGGACAGATTTCCCGCGCCGTCGATCGCGATGGCCCGCGCATTCACGGTGGCGCCAATCGGAGCGTTGTTCGGCACCCGGATGTTCACGTTTACGGTGAGCGACGTGACGGCGCTCGTCATGACCTTATCGTAGGTTGCGCTGATGCCACCGGCCAGGAGCACGCGTACGCGCTTGAGACCGATGTTGTCGGTGGCATTCACGGTCATGGACAGCAGCGTGTCCGCGACCGTATTGCCCTTCGCCACCTGAACACGCGGCACAATCGTGTCCCGGAATGGCGGATCGATCACTTCGTCACCGCTGCACGCGCCGAGGGCGGTGAGTGCGGCCAGCGCCGCGAGGGCGACCGACCGGGCGG
Organism: Gemmatimonas phototrophica; assembly: GCA_945870175.1. Classification (GTDB taxonomy): domain Bacteria; phylum Gemmatimonadota; class Gemmatimonadetes; order Gemmatimonadales; family Gemmatimonadaceae; genus Gemmatimonas; species Gemmatimonas phototrophica_A. The sequence continues at coordinate 1,563 of CAMBRJ010000086.1, read as the reverse complement.
TGCGAGGTGAGGGCCGCAGCGTACGGCGGCCCGCGATAAAATCAGACATGGTCATGTGAGTTCTCGTGGCGTCAGCGGCTCGGCGGGATCGCACCATCATCCAGGATGTGCGGGGTCACCAGGATGAGCAGGTCGCGCTTCGTTTCGTTCTTGGAGTTCTGCGAGAACAAGCGACCGACGAACGGGAGATTCATGAGAATCGGGATGCCGCTGCGGAAGCGGTTCGTCTCGGTGACGGTGAGTCCGCCGATCACCGCGGCTTCGCCATCGGCCACCAACACCTGCGACTCCGCACGCTGGCGGTTGAAGATCACGCCCACGTCGGTGGCCGCGATTTCCGCACTCGAGTTCTCCGCCTTGATCTTCATCAGCACCATACGGTTGTTGGTAATCTGCGGCGTCACGGAGAGCTTGATGCCAGCCTCTTCCTTCGAGACCGTGGCGCGGGGGAAGAAGGCCGCCGCATTCGGCTGCCCCTGTCCGCCGCCACCGCCACCGCCACCGCCACCGCCGGCCTGTCCACCACCGCCTGCGCTCGCGTCGATCACGCGAATCGGGATTTCCTGTCCCACGAAGATCTCGGCGCTGCGGTTGTTCAGAATCGTGATGCTCGGCTCCGACTGCACCTCGGCCAGCGACGACGTCTGCAGCGCAGTGAGGAACGCGGTGAGCTGAAACCGACCGAGCGCCGTGCTGTAGATCAGGTTGAGCGCATTCGGCTTGATCGCATTGTTGGCGTTGGCGATACCGGCGAGCGCGTTGCCGCCGAGCGCGATGCGCGCCGGCCCTTCGTACGCCTTGCCACCACCGGTCGCATCCGGCACGCCGTCGCCGTCGGTATCAACCGCGGTCAGCGTGTTCGGATCGATGCGCGGCACCAGCTGCTGGAAGAACTGCTTGTTGCCGGTGCCAAGGTCATAGGCGAGGCCGATGTCCTGGATGCCCGTGCGATTCACGAAGATGATCTTCGCCTTGATGGCGACCTGCGGCGTGCGGACGTCGAGCTGCTGCACGCGCGCGACGATTTCCGGGAGACGCGACGGGACTTCGGTGATGATCAGCTTGTTGGTCGCGCTGTCGGCGGCCACCGAGCCACGCACGACACAGCCTTGTCCGGCCGTCTGGTCCTGCTGACCGCCGCTGCCGCCGCCTTGATTCATCGGCATGCCCATATCACGTCCCGTGGCCATGGTGGTCAAGCCGGTGCAATCACGGGCCAGCAACTGCTGCACGGTGCCGCGCAACACGGCGGCCTTCGAGTAGTTGATGTCGATGATCTGCGTCACGAGCGGCTCGAGCGCCTGATTCGTGGCGAGGTTGCGGTAGCTGTCGACCGTGATGATGCCGCTGGCATCTTCGGTGGCCGCGAGTCCCTGCGACTGCAGGATGGCCTGGAGGGCCACATCCCACGGCTTGTCGGCAATGTCCGCGGTGACGTCGCCCGACACGTCCTTTCCGACAACGATCGTGCGTCCGGAGAAGGTGGCAAAGGCAGCGATCACGTCGCGAATGTTCGTGCCATCGTAGCTGACCGTGATGCGCGGCTTCTGCTGCTGCCGGCGC